>JAGNBV010000080.1 GCA_018004645.1 Bacteroidales bacterium | reverse complement strand
ATTAAAAAAGAAAAATTATGACAGTAAAAAAACTCACTTCATGCCTGCTGTTTCTGTCGGCACTCGGGCTGACAACACTGCAGGCACAACAAAGCGTTAATGCCTCAGGCGGTAATGCTTCGGGCAGCGGAGGCTCGGTAAGTTACTCCGTAGGTCAGGCGTTCTATCAAACCCAAACCGGCACCACGGGAACTGTTGCCGAAGGTGTACAGCAACCTTATGAAATTTCTGTTGTAACCGCCATTGAAGATGCCAAAACTATTAATCTTACGGTGTCGGTTTATCCAAACCCCACTACCGATTATCTTACATTGGAAGTCCCTGACTTTCAACTTTTTCATTTCACCTTTTCCCTCTACGACATGAACGGAAAACTTCTACAAAACGAAAAAATCACAGGCATTCAAACACGCGTTGCTATGAGCAATCTTTTGCCAGCAACTTATTTTTTAAAAGTTGAGGCAAGCATCAAAGAGGTTAAAACATTTAAAATCATTAAAACTCGATGAGGCAGTGTTTGTTATTTCGAAAATACGTAGCCGAATTAGCACCGTTAGCGGGTATTCATCGGATTTTAAAAAAAAGTATTTACAATTAATATAAAAAAATTATGAAAAAAGTATATATATTTCTCTTAGCCGTATTATTAACGGCAAATGTGTTCCTGCCAAAGTTGGTAAGCGCTCAATCACCACAAAAAATGAGTTATCAGGCAGTTATTCGTAACAACAGCGATGCCTTGGTTACGAACACTCAGATAGGCATGGAAATAAATATCCGGCAAGGCTCACCAACAGGCCTGTTTGTTTATACTGAAACTCAAACCCCAACAACCAATGCCAGTGGCCTGGTAAGTATCGAAATTGGGGGAGGGGCAGGTTTCGACACTATCAATTGGGCAAATGGACCTTATTTCATCGAAACAAAAACAGCGTTAGCTCCGCCATTAACAACTTATACTATCGCTGGAACAAGTCAATTATTGAGCGTACCTTTTGCGTTGCATGCAAACACTGCCGAAACTGCTATTAATAATGATGATGCGGATGCCGATCCGACCAATGAAATTGAAATGCCATTAGGTGGCAATAATGGCCAGGTATTGAGTACTGATGGTTTTGGAAATTACTCCTGGACAGATCACACGATTTCTAACCTTCCAGATGGAACAGCACCCGGCCAAACACCACGTTGGGAAGGAACATCCTGGGTGGTTGACAATAGCATATATAATGATGGAACAAATGTTGGCATTGGGACTTCAGCTCCAAATGCAAAATTACAGGTAAATGGGAATATCTCTCTTTCTGATCAGGCTAATCATAATGGATCAGCCCGGATTATTGGCCATCCAACAGCTTGTGTAGGTAATCATGGACCATTAACAATTCAGGCAAAGAGCAATGTATGGAGTACAAATCTGGCAACTGGTGGCGATCTGGTTTGGCTGCTGGCGATGGAAATTCTTCAAATCCAGTAAGCGATAACCGAATGGGAGAGGTTTACATCCGGCCAGGAGCAAATACATGGGGAAACGGAGGTTCTGGAAATGTTGTAATTCAAGGAGCTACAGCAGTCGGATCATATGTTGATCGTATATTTGTAAACGGTAGTACCGGAAATGTTGGTTTTGGGACTTCAGCGCCAACTCAGAAACTGGATGTCAATGGAAATATAAAAATGTCAGGCGCTTTTATGCCTGATGATGTTGCAGGAACAGCAGGACAGGTTTTGACCTCCACAGGCTCAGGATTGCCGCCAACATGGACTACTCCGGTTGTATTAACCAATATTTACAATGCCGACGGAACATTAACAGGTAACAGAGTTGTAACTCAAGATGTAAACACCCTTGCTTTTACAGGAAGCTTAGTTAATGCATTTAGTGTTGACGGAACTTCTTTATCGGTTGATGCTGCTAATCATCGGGTTGGTATTGGAACTTCAACACCAACGCAAATATTGGATGTTGCAGGAAATATAAAAATGTCAGGGGCATTGATGCCTGATGATGTTGCAGGAACAGCAGGACAGGTTTTGACCTCAGCAGGCTCAGGATTGCCGCCAACATGGACTACTCCGGTAGTATCAACCAATATTTACAATGCCGACGGAACATTAACAGGTAACAGAGTTGTAACTCAAGATGTAAACACCCTTGCTTTTACAGGAAGTTTGGTTAATGCATTTAGTGTTGACGGAACTTCTTTATCGGTTGATGCTGCTAATCATCGGGTTGGTATTGGAACTTCAACACCAACGCAAATATTGGATGTTGCAGGAAATATAAAAATGTCAGGCGCTTTTATGCCTGATGATGTTGCAGGAACAGCAGGACAGGTTTTGACCTCAGCAGGCTCAGGATTGCCGCCAACATGGACTACTCCGGTGGTATCCACCAATATTTACAATGCCGACGGAACATTAACAGGTAACAGAGTTGTAACTCAAGATGTTAACACATTGGCTTTTACAGGAAGTTCAGTTAATGCATTTAGTGTTGATGGAACTACTTTATCGGTTGATGCTGCTAATCATAGGGTTGGTGTTGGCACAACAACTCCAAATGCAGCAGTACAAGTAAATGGTAATATTTCTCTTTCTGATCAAGCCGATCACAATGGATCCGCTCGGATTATTGGCCATCCAACAGCTTGTGTAGGTAATCATGGCCCATTAACTATTCAGGCAAAGAGCAATGTATGGAGCCCCTATCTTGCAAGTGGTGGCGACCTGATATTGGCGGCCGGTGATGGAAATTCTTCAAATCCGGTAAGCGATAACCGAATGGGAGAGGTTTACATCAGGCCAGGAGCAAATACCTATGGTGCAGGAGGTTCTGGAAATGTGGTAATACAGGGAGCCACAACAGTCGGGTCATATGTTGATCGTATATTTGTAAACGGTAGTAACGGGAATGTCGGTATTGGAACTTCAGCGCCTGCTACAAAACTTCATGTCAATGCAGTGATGCGGCTTGAGCCTTTGGCTTCTGCTCCTGTATCAGCATCAAAAGGTGATATGTATTTCAATGGTACAACAAATAAGCTAATGGTATATGATGGTACCACATGGCAGGCTTGTTGGTAAAATTAGTTTTGTAAGTAACAAAAGAAAGGCTGTCTCATAATCGGGACGGCCTTTTTTTATTTCTGTGAGAGGTCGTGCCTACTCATATTTAAGTAATTCTCATTTATCTGAATATCAAATATTACAGTGCTTTGTCATGAACCGGGATACCCAATTCTGAACACGGAATTCTCAAAATTAACTTTTGATCTGCCCCGGCTGACTTCTGATCCGCCGCGGCGGACTAACAGCCTAACAGCTTAATGACTTCTTCTTACTTCTTCTCCTTGTGTATCAGTACTTCAGTAGCCCCAATGCCGTACTTGGCGATGGAAGCATCAAAATATTCGAGGAAAGCATATTGTTCGAGGATTTTGCTCACTTCAAGTTTTAGAATGCCGGCACCCACGCCATGGATAAAAATCACACGTTCGTAGTTTTCAGCAATGGCATTTTCCAGGCAACGGGTAAAATAATCAAGCTGTATTTGCAGTTTTTCGTGTTTGCCAAGACTCTGGTATTCTTCGCATAAAGCCTCAATATGCAGGTCAACTTCTGCAAAGCCTTCGTCGATACGGTGTTTTTGTATCAGCGAATCTCTTTTTAGTTGTGCTTCCGGTATCCTGACCTGCTGCGGTGTGTCATCTTCTTTTACACTGATGATAGGGGGTTCGCAGATTTTATAAATAAATGACCGCTTGTTGAAAACCGGGCTGTTGATATAGTTGTCTTCCTTCAGCAATCTGGCGGGTTTAATTTTATATTCCTGGCTTACAGGTGTCATGATTTTTTCGGTAAAATCGCTGAAATATAGTATTTGCAACACACCATGTGTGTAAAATTCCGTCTGTTCGCTGCCGGCGTATTGTATGTCGGCTTTGGAGTAGGCAGAGATATTGCCGTAATCGTTGCCGGCATAGCCTGCATTTTCTTTCAGAAACAGAGTGTAAATAATGTCAAAAGGTGTATTATTAACAAGGTAAATTTCTGCATCTCCGGCAATCAGCAGGCGCTGGTCCATAGGTACAAAGGCAAGGTAGATGCCTTCAGGAATATCCATGGGGCGCATTTTTTTTGTGTCAGGAGCCTTTTTGTCTTCCGGTGAAGGCGGGTTGGCGGGGGTGGCGAAGTGTTTCTGATCATCAAAAAAACGTCCTGCAGCCGTATCGTTATTAACCAGCAACAATTCATTGACCATCACGGGTACTTCAAATCCGTCGCTGATAGCCACGCTGACCATGCCGGAACTGATAATTTTGCTTACTATTCCGCCTCCTTTTTCGTTTAAAAACTTAACTTTATCGCCAACTTTAAATTTCATAATGTTTTTATTTCAAAATTAAACATAAATATGCTTGTCTTCAGAAAAAACTTGATTGTGCTGTTAATTATGCTCGGCATGGCGGTACAGGTGCTTGCCCAGGAAGTCTCCCGCAGAGATAAGGCCGTTTTTAAAGAACGTACCACCGGATATTATGAAAATGTTATCCTGAAAGAGATAAACAAAAAATCTTGTGTTGCAGAGACCCGTAAAGCCCTGAGGGTTGATTACCAGCAAATGAAATTTCCAAACGACACTGCCTTATATACAAAATATTGGCACAACGCGGCCGTGTCGCAGGGCAATACCGGTACCTGCTGGGCTTTTGGCTCTGTGGCCATGATAGAATCGGAGGCATACAGGGTACATAAAATAAAAACGGACCTCTCTGAGATGTTTCTGGTTTATTACGATTACCTTGAACGTGCTAAGGAATATGTGAAAACCAGAGGAGAAACCTATTTTGAAGAAGGTTCGGAGTCAAATGCTTTGGTGAGGATGATGGATAGGTACGGCATAGTGCCTTTTGCGGCTTATACAGGATGGCTTCCCGGCCAAAAAGTGTATGACCACAGCGTGATGATAGAGGAGATGAAAACTTATCTGGCCGAAGTGAAAAAAAATTATGCCTGGAATGAAGAAGAAGTGGTGAAAACCATCAAAACCATTATGAATGCATACATGGGAGAGCCTCCGTCAAATTTCGTTTACGAGGGAATTCACTATACTCCCAAAACTTTTGTGAGCGATTTTTTGAAAATCAATCCGCATGATTATTATAGCTTTATGTCCACGCTGAGCGCAAAGTTTAATCAGAAGGCCGAATTGGTGGAGCCCGACAACTGGTGGCACAGCAGGGATTATTATAATGTGTGCATGGATGATTTTTTTCTGGCGCTTACAGAAGCATTGAAAAATGGTTATACTGTCTGTATCTGCGGGGATGTGAGCGAGCCGGGTATTGATTACAACAAGCAGACTTTCATGGTACCTACTTTTGATATTCCTTCGGAATACATTGATGATGCCGCACGTCAGTTGCGACTGAACAACGAATCTACCACCGACGACCATTGTATGGAAGTGGTGGGGTATTGTATTTATGAGAAAAAACACTGGTTTTTGCTCAAAGATTCCGGAGCCGGGGCTTTTGGCGTGTCTCAGACTGGTTACCGGTTTATGAGTGAAGATTATGTAAAATTGAAAATGATGAACCTGTTGCTTTATAAATATGCTGCGAAAAAGGTGCTGGACAAAATTATTAAGTGAGCGAAGGCATTACTTTCAAATAAAAACGGCGTTTAATATTTGATGAATTTCCCGCAAAAACTTTCTCTGTCATCCGATAGCTGGACAAAATAAATTCCTTTTTGAAATTGCCCTACCTCCAGTACAATTCTCTCCTGTTGTTGAAGTATGAGATTTTTTATTACTCTTCCGGTGATATCCGAAACGGTCATACATATCTCATCAGCGGGATTGGGGAATTCGAGGGTAATGAAATCAACGGCCGGATTGGGATACATATTAAGCGGTCGTGTTCTGTCGATGTCTTCAACTGCAAGGTCGATGGGTACATGGTTGAAATATTTTGCTGATACATTATTCTGACCGCTTTTGGTAATCTGCAGCACGGGTTCATGAAAACCATCCGTAAGCCACTTGTATTCGGTTACGTTACGGGTAGATCCGCCGCCGAATCCAATCGAATCATAATAAATGGTATCATAATAGGTAACTTTTGATTTTACCCGGATTACTTCAAAAGTATCGGCCGGAAGATACAACGTTCCCCATCCGTCCACGTGGTTTTCCCTGTGAACGGTATGTCCGTAATAGCCTAATCCGGGAATGTTTGCATGAACCTCCGAGTCAGATGTATCCTGCATTCCAAAAGTAACCGGAAAATGATACAGCACATCGGGATGATCGAATTTTAGAGGCACAGGGATATTATTGACTTTTGTACCCATACCAAGCATGGTGAAGCGGGAGAAATTATTTTTATAGAAATTGAAGTTTTCGGTGATAGATACCATTGGAATGGCTTGCATTTTCATTGGTTGAGCCACCGTGGCTTTGTTTGCCTGGTCGAGCGGATTGGCATACACGGCAAGATAGGCAAGGTTGGTGGAATTGACACTGACAAAGGTGTCGATGGTTTCAGATGTCGCTGAAAGTGATGAAAAATCCCAGACAAAAGCCGTATCAGTCTGCTGGTAATTTAACCCGCTGAGGTTGGTTGTCGTCCTAAACTTTATAATGTCGCCAGGTACAGCCATATCGGTGCTGTCAACAACTACCTGCGACTTTATATTCATTGCATAAAACAATAAGATTACTGTGTAGCGTATTTTCATAGAAAAGGTTTTTCCAAAGGTAATAAGTATTAATGTGATTTTTGATAATCAAGAAGGCATCAAAAAAATCCTTAGGCTGCTGGGGTTAAGTTTTACGATAACTTCTGCGGTACCTGATCATTTGGAAAGGAGTTCTTCAGTGAATACCAGAGCATTTTTTAATCTTTCAGGTCCTCTTCCTTCCACCACCTGAAAGTTTACTTCTCTGTTTTTCAATTCTTTATAGTACCAGTCGAAGAAATAGGAGCGAAGGTGCGGGTGTTCGCGCTGCGGGTCATATTCCCAATCAAGATCGATGTTGCAAAGCAGGTAAAGGTCGTATGAGTATTTTGTCAGGTTGGCTGAAACCCATTCCGGGCACTTGTGATACTTGTGCTCTCCCCAAATTTTTATTACGGTGAGCTCCGTGTCGCAAAAAATGATTTTATCTGCATTTTTTTCAGCATTTTTTTCAGCAGCAATCTGGCCTTTTGCAATAAGGTCAAGGTCTTCGAAGGAATATTCACGGTCCAGCCGTTCAATATAGGTGCGGGCATATTCGGGAACAAAGACGGTGTTGTAATACCCTGCCAATTGTTCTGCAAGTATTGATTTTCCTGTTGATTCAGGGCCGGTTATGGCTACCTTTATCAGATGGTTTGTTGTTTTATTAGTTCTTTTTTCCATGTAAAATACCCGTAAATGGCCAGCAAGGTAAAAATAAAATACAGAGGCGCAAAAGCATAGAGTTCTTTGATGAAGTATAATATTGTACAGTTGATGTCAATCACTATCCACATAAGCCAGTGATCGAGGATTTTTTTACCCATAGCATACGTGGCAATGATGCCCCATACAGTGAGTAATGAATCCCAGTAAGGAAATGATGCATCGGTATAGTTGGCAAAAAGATACCCGACAACAAAAGAACATACAAATCCCAGAACCAGCATGACGCTAAGTTCTTTTGGCCGAATTTGCCGTACCGGAAGCTCGTATTTTTTTTCTCCGCCAAACACCCAGAAATACCAGCCATACAAAGTCATGACCAGGTAGAAAACCTGAAGCACCACATCGGCATAAAGTTTTGATACAAAAAATACATACATCGACAGGATAACATTGGCAAGCCCAACGGGCCAGCACCATATTTTCTGTTTAGTGGTCAGATATACGCCTGCAATGCCAAGGATGGCGGCAATAATCTCTATGTAATTTTCGGTGATCCAGTTCATAGGGGAAAAAAGGGAAGTAAAAAGTTTAAAGTTGCAAGTAATAAGTTGAAAGTAGCAAGTTAAAAGTTATAAGTTGTCAGAAGTCAGAATTCAGAATTATGAAGTCAGAATTATGAATTTAGTAATCATTAATCATTAGTCATTAATTAGAAGTCAGAATTATGAAGGCAGAATTAAGAAGTCATTAATCAGTTGAAAGTTGAAAATAACAAGTTGAAAATAACAAGTTGAAAGTGACAAGTTAAAAGTGACAAGTTAAAAGTAGTCATTCCGATAGTCTCTAGTCTCCAATCTATAGTCTCCAATCTCCAATCTCTAATCTCTAATCTCTAATATCCAATCTTCAATTTCTGTTCTCTGTAACCTGTTCATTGTCCATTGTGCTCCCTGTTCATTGTTCATTGTTAATCGAGTCGGGGCTTTAGTGATGTTATGCTTTTAAATCGGCATTGATTATTTTCATTACAAATACGGAGTGTGGCAGGGCGAAGGATTTTTCAATTTCGTTGGTCAGGGCATTCATCACATATTTGTATTCTCCAAAGATTTGAGTACTCATGCCGTTGGTCTGCGCTGTAAGCTCTTTATATGCATTGATACGTCTCAGGAAATCAATGATATGAGGTTTAAATTCTTCTTTTAGCGGATAATAACTTATTTCTACAGAAATCTTCATAAAAAATTTTTTGAGCAAAGGTACATCGAAAAAAATTACTATTTTTGAAAAGTGAATCCTGAATGAATAAATCCCGGCAATAAATTTATGTATAAAAGGTAAGATGTTGCATTACAGGAAATGGGATTGCATCCGGCCTTATAAAACCAAACAGATGAAAAGAATATTTTTATTTCTCGCTATTGGAGTATTTGCCATGTTTCTGGTAAGTTGCCTTACCGTAGAAAAGAAACAGTACACTTATGAGTTCACCGGTAAAGGAGGTGGAAAACTTACCATAAAGTACATTAATATCATGTCGAGTGAGGATTCTGCCGGATATTCAAGAGTTGAAGACTTTGATGATTTGCTTGGCAGCTATATCAACGGTTCGAAAATAGAAGAAGCATATCCCGAAGCTACTAACATTTCGAAACGGCTCTTCGAAGAAAACGGAGTTTTATGCGGAGAAGTCATCATGGATTTTGCCAGCCTCAGCGCTGCCCGGCTTTATCAGTTCGACAAAAAAAGTCCCTATATGTTCTATGCCAGCTCTGTGGACGGCGAAACCTACGTGGAATCAAACGGAACCTACGGCGGCGAAAATATGCCGGTGGTCATGTTTCCATCCAAACTGAAAAAACTGGTTATTACCACCAGCGTCAGTCAGCCATCCGATGATAGTTATGTCAGCCTGTTGGGCGAATATGTCAAATGGAAGAAAAAATAATAGCGGAAATAAATAAAAAAGGCTGCCCGTTGTTCTCAGGCAGCCTTTTTTTTGGAATTATTTCTCAGTCGTCAAGGCCTGGCTTTGGCCCGTTGCCTTTGAGTTTTTCCAGCAGCATTCTGTTAAATTCTTTTTCAGCTTTGTAAACGCCAACCATCTTCCTGCTGCCAATAACATTTTTAAACTTTGGATAATATTCTTTTTTCAGGTCAAGTTGCTTTTGCTCTTTCTGTAATTCCGAGTTAATGATCTCATCGGCTTGTTCTTCGGTGAGCTCTTCAATTTTACCGGTTTTCATGATTTTCATTTTTTTCTGATGTTCTTTTTGAAAACCTTCTCTTTTATCCTGAAACTCGTTGTATAAAGGCCAGAATTTTTCTGCTTCAGCGGTGTTCAGGTTGATCATCTGGCTGATATAAGCCACTTTCATGGCCTTTATCTTTTCTTTTTTTTCCGGATCACCGTTTTTGTTTCCTGTGTTTTGCGCAAAGAGGTTTCCGCTGCATATCATCAGGCATGCTGATACGAACAAAACCAAAATTGTTGCTGTTGATTTTTTTGTTTTCATGATGGTTTATTTTAAATTGTTTTATTGAAATGTTTCCGGTTCAATGTTTTCGCTTATCAAGTAATCGATGATGTCATTTTTATTGATAGAGGTGTCGAATGTTATGGCAGGCTCCGGATTTTGCGGCGTTTCATTTTCATAAGCCGGAAGGCTGATGTCGGGAATTTCTTCAGGACTAAAAATGGCAGCACGGTCGCTGCAAACCTCAATAAGAGTATTTTCATCAACCTCGTCTTCCAGGTAGGCAGTGATTTGGTCGGCATCGATAGTTGACTCATGGCTTATCAGTTTTTTTTCATTTGATGGCGGCCTGGTAATCCAAAAAACCAGCATAACAGCTCCAATGGCGGCCGCTGTGGCTGCCGAATACAATAACAATTTCACAACCGGTGTTTTTTTTGTGTCAGTCCTGGTGGACATGCTCACTCTTTCCTGTATTCGTTGGGGCAGTTCTTCAAAATAATTTTCAGGCACTTTAAACGGATTGCCGCCCGGGGTGAATTTTTGCTGATTTTCAGAAAAATCCTCGTGCATATCCGTATTGTGTGTTATGTGATGTTTCTTTTTCATGCCGGTGATAATAAGATTAATGAAACGGTAAAAGGTTTAAAGGGCTGTAAGATTTTTTTTTATTTTCTGATAGGCAATGTGGTAGGAAGCTTTCAGTGAGCCCGTGCTGGTATTAAGGATTTTTGAGATTTCTTCAAAAGAAAATTCTTCGTAATACCTCATATTGAACACCAGGCGTTGTCGTTCAGGCAAGGAAAGTATGCATTTATGCAAATGCATTTCAACCTCATCGGCTTTAAAAAAATTATCGTCTTTCAAGGTGTTGGCAAGTTTTTTTTCCACATTAAAATAGGGGATGAAGTGAAACATTTTTTTGTGTTTAAGAAAAATCAGCGCCTCGTTCACAGCTATCCTGTATATCCAGGTTGACAATTGCGCGTCTGCACGAAAATTATCAATATTGTTCCATATTTTGATAAAGACATTTTGTACCACATCGTCGCTGTCTTCATGCGTAATAACGATTCTTCGTATCAGCCGGTAAGTTTTTTCGGAGTATCCCCTGACCAGCAACTCAAAACCCTGATGTCGCGATGCGTCGTTTTTTATCAGTTGTATGATTTCCTTATCCGGCACGGGCTGCATTTTGTTTTTTTTCTTTAGATGTTTGTTTCTGCCAAAGGTTTAAAACGGCAAATTTTTTTTTTGAAAAAGTTTATTGTTACTTTGCAGGTTTATTTTATAACGTATCTGATGAAAAAATTATTTTTATTTACTATAGCCAGCCTGCTGATTGTTGCCTGTACTTCGAAGCACGAAAAAGCCGTTGAGCTGAACAAAAGCGGTATCCGTAAGATGTACAGCCAACAGGTGGACGAGGCCCTGAAGGATTTTGACAAAGCCATTGAATTAGACCCTTTGTTTGACCAGCCTTATTATTACAGGGGGAATATAAAATATGGGGCCACCGATTATCAGGGTGCCCAGGAAGATTACAGCAAGGCCATTGAGCTAAATCCCGGCTTTGCCGATGCGTATTACAATCGCGGAAACCTTTACGAATCCATCAATCAGCGCGACAAGGCCTGTGCCGACTGGCTAAAAGCCAAGGAAAACGGTAAGGCCAACCTTGATGACAAATTGCGGTTTTGCCGGTAGGCATTGCAAATAGGCACCGTTAATAAAATCGAACGGGCAAAGTTAACCTGAAAAATTCATACGAATTTTTCACCCTTCGGGCCGATAAAAGAAAATCCGGCAATCACTTCAAAACTAAAATGGTTAATCGAAATTCGTACATCTTTAATTCCTCTACAATATCGAACACCGATTAACGAATGATGATTTAAGAAGTGGCGAATCACTTCAAAAATCTAATTTCGTTAATCTAAATTCGTACATCATTTTTTTTTAATATCGAACACCGATTAACGAATGATGATTTAAGATTTATAGAGGTGCTCTAAACATTGAACCTGATGTTCATCAGGTCGCCTTCTTCCACAATATATGTTTTTCCTTCCACATTGAACTTTCCGGCTTCTTTACAGGCGTTTTCAGAGCCGTATTTCACAAAGTCGTGGTATTTGATTACTTCTGCACGGATAAAGCCGCGTTCCAGGTCCGAATGTATAGCTCCTGCAGCCTGCTGGGCATTCATGCCGGTTTTGATGGTCCAGGCACGCACTTCTTTTGGTCCTGCAGTGAGGAAGGTGCGAAGGTTTAGCAGTGTAAATGCCGATTTTATCAGTTTGTTCACGCTGGGCTCGGTAAGGCCTACATCATTCAGGAACGCCATGCGGTCTTCCGTGGTTTCCAACTCCGAAATCTCTGCTTCCAGTTTTCCGGCAATCACCAGCACTTCGGTATTTTCGTTTTTTACGGCTTCTGTTAGCGCTTCGGAATATTTATTGCCTCCTACAGCCGATCCATCGTCCACATTGCAGACATAAAGCACTGGCTTTTCGGTCAGCAGGCACAAATCTTTTACCAGGCGGCGTTCTTCATCGGCAATGTCAAGGGTTCGCGCCGACTGAAAAGATTCCAGGTGGTTTTTATATTTTGTGAGGACTTCCAATAAGTGTTTGGCTTCTTTATCGCCTGTTTTAGCAGCTTTTTCGGTACGTTGCATCTTGCGTTCCACCTGTTCCAAATCGTTGATTTGCAGTTCCAGATCGATGATTTCCTTATCCCTCACGGCATTGACCGATCCTTCGATATGAGGCAGGTTTTCATCATCAAAACAACGTATCACATGAATGATGGCATCTGTCTGCCTGATGTCGGCCAAAAAAGAGTTTCCCATGCCTTCGCCTTTGCTGGAACCTTTGGTCAGTCCCGGTATATCGACTATTTCCACCGTGGCATGAACCACTTTGGCCGCTTTTACCAATTTTTCCAGGACATACAGGCGTTCATCGGGCACATTGACAATGGCAATATTTGATTTGTTAGAGCTAAAGGCAAAATTGGTGATTTGCGCTTTGGTGCTCGACATACAGTTGAAAATTGTGGTCTTACCGCTATTGGCCAATCCCACTATGCCGCAATTCAGTCCCATGTGTTTTTTTTGACAAAGGTATAACTTTTCCTAATTATACTAATTCGGGGAAATGAATGTGTCCAATCATTTTTTGAGGTGCTGTTGGAGATTGTTTTATTGTAAATAATTCAACTTTTACTATTCAGAAAAAAAATTGTAAAAACGGTTGTATGCTCGTGCGTCCATCAGGATGGGTAATGTGATGCCGTAATTAAGAATAACCCTTGTCAATACCATATGTGTTATGGTGAATAACCCCGGTATGCTATTTTGCAAGTGTGTAAACTGGCTAAACTTAATGTAATAAATTGTTATTCAATTTTTTAAAAAACTTATTCAATACTTTTTAACAATCAAAAAACAGGCAGATAAAAACTATATTTTTGAAAAAAATTGTATATGTACACTATTGAAGAACTAAAAAACATGGCTACTCAGGTGCGGCGC
>JAGNBV010000207.1 GCA_018004645.1 Bacteroidales bacterium | reverse complement strand
CTGCTATAGCGCCAGTACTTCTGCTCTTTAAAAGTACAAATGTTCATTAAATGTTATTTTTGTGCGCAGCATAATTACCTCTCAATGTGACCTGAATTTATGTCATTAAATGTTATTTTTGTGCAAAGCATAATTACCTCTCTGAGTGACTTTTGGGAATAAAATATTTCATATTATTTATTTTATAAAATTCAAAATAGTTTCTATTGTCCGGTTAAAATATTCCAAACTTGCTGAAATATTGAAAATATTGCATCCCTGACAGGATTTGACCTACCTGGCTTACTTATCATTCTGTCAATATTTGTCCCGATAGGGACAACATCTTGGTAAAAAACAAAATGCAAAATGGAATAACGTCCCGTATGGGATGAAATAATATTTACCGGACGATAGTGATTTTTTTTTAAAAATGGATTTTATTATTGTTTTATTTTTTATTATTGTAGTACTCTTAACATATTTAATTGTATAATCAAGAATAACTCTATGGTTGATAATAAATTACAATGGGGCTCGCGTGTAGGACTCATTCTGGCAATGGCCGGCAACGCGGTGGGTCTTGGAAATTTTTTGCGATTTCCGGTTCAGGCGGTGCAAAATGGGGGTGGCGCATTTATTATTCCTTACCTGGTGTGTTTTCTGCTGATGGGTGTTCCTTTGTTGTTTATCGAATGGTCGATAGGCCGTTTTGGAGGACAGTTCGGCCATCACACCACGCCTTTCGCCTTTGCCAGGATGTCGAAAGCCAGGATGTGGAAATATATAGGCGTGTTTGGCATTTTCTCAAATATTACCATTGCGTCGTACTATTGCTATATAGAGAGCTGGACCATGTCATATGTATATCATTCTGCTGTTGGGACTTTTGCCGGCATGGATCAAAACAGCGTGGCTGCATTTTTTGATGATTATCTTAATGTGTTTACCTCCACCACCGGAATACCGTTCGAAGCCATCGTTTTCTTTGTAGTGTGCCTGGTGCTGAATACCTGGGTGTTAAGCCGCGGGTTGAGCGGAGGGGTGGAAAAAGCGGCCAAAATAGGTATGCCGTTATTGATAGTTTTCGGTATTTTTCTGGCCGTCAAAGCTATTTTCCTGAAGGCCGGCCAGGACGGAGCCGTGTACGACGGTACCGTAGGACTGAATTTTCTCTGGACACCTCAGTTCGACTCTTTAGCTAATCCTAAAGTATGGCTGGCAGCAGCCGGACAAATATTTTTCACACTGTCGCTGGGGCAAGGCTCGGTGCAGTGTTATGCGGCTTATGTCAAAAAGAAAGACGATATCGCGCTCAACGCCATGTCGGCCGGATGGATGAACGAATTTGTGGAAGTAGTGCTGGGCAGCGCCATCATCATCCCGATCTCTATCGGTTATCTTGGAATCGACAGAGTTGTAGAACTGACATCTTTTGGCGGTCTGGGCCTGGGTTTCCGCACCATGCCGTTCCTCTTCCAGCAGTGGGGGCCGTTGTTGGCTGCCGTGGCCGGTGTCGCCTTCTTTGGATTGCTGTTTTTTGCAGGTATTACTTCCACGTTGGCCATGGGAACTCCCGTTATGTCTTTTCTTATTGATGAGTTCAACTGGCGACGGTCGCGCGCCGCCATGGGCTTTGGGTTCTCGGTATTGTTGCTCGGGCTTCCGACTGTTGTATTTTTTAAGAAAGGAGTGTTCGACGAATATGATTATTGGGCAGGCACCGTGTCGCTGGTGGTTTTTGCCATGTTTGAAGCCATACTGTTTGCCTGGGTTTTTGGCATGAAAAAAGGTTGGCAGGAGATTACTGACGGCGCCGATATCAAAGTCCCCGCCATCTTTAAATACATCCTGAAGTTTGTTACCCCGGTAATCCTGATTTTGGTTTTTGTCACCTCGCTTATCCGTCCGGCCAATGATGACTGGAGCAAGGTGAGCATCACCGGCTGGGAGGTGCACCCCGAAAGTATTATTGCCAAAATCCGCAACGATCATATCGGCCCCAACTGTGAATACTTTACCGATACATATTATGCCGAAACGGCCGGTGTGGTGGATTCTGTTTATACAAGTGAGGAGAAAAATGTGGTGGCTGTAGTTAAAGAAGACCAAAGCGTCAAAATGTACGAAACAGCCATGACAAACTCCGTGGTGGTTAAAAAAGGCGACCGGGTGGATGCCGGCGTGGCTCTTTTCAGCGGGAGTTTTATCAATAATGTGTTTTATGTGGATATGTCGCGACTGCTGCTCGTGGCTTTGTTTTTATCCATCTGCGTGCTGATATTTGTTGCCTATCGTAAACGTAAAAAAGAAGGGACGATATAATTATGAATACAAGTGCACTATTGTTCATGATCATTACGCAGGCCATCATCACCGGCCTGATGTTATATTTCTTTTTCAGGGTGCTTTTTGCCAAACCCAAAGTAGGCATCAACGAAGATTCATACGCCGATAACGATGAACCGGCCGCTAAAAAATAACTTCCCGCTGATTGGCAGGCAACTGATGCAGGTAAACGTTGGTGCAGATTGTTTTTTTAAAGTGGGCAGGAGGCTATCAGATATGAAAAATTTTTAGGTTATGATGCATAAGATTTTTAAGCCGGAAATACCGATAATGCTGGCATTTTTGCTGGTGTTTGCTTCTTCCGGTGTCTTTTCACAAAACCTCGATATTGACTTGTTACGAAAAATCAACCTGAATCGTAACCGGAAACTGGACAATACCTTCCGGGTGATAACCAACAGCATGCGGCCTGTGCAGATAGCCACGCCCATTGTGTTGTTCGGGCTGAGCCTTACCACCAAAGACAGTGTGATGAGGAGAAATTTTTATTATGTAGGCGCTACCATACTGGTTACTACGGCCATCACCTCTGTTTTAAAACTCAGCATCCGGCGGCCCCGGCCTTTTGTTACCTATCCCGATATTGAAA
>JAGNBV010000206.1 GCA_018004645.1 Bacteroidales bacterium | reverse complement strand
TATTCATAGATTCAAAATCAACCAGTTGTACGGGATAGTCGTTATCTATCACTTTAAAGTTCATCTGGTAAGGGCTTTTCTTCACATGGGAACATTCGGTCTGCCAGGTAAACTGCGAACTTACATGGCCCGTACCCTGCACCGGCTGGGGAAAATCGGCAGGGCTGGATGGCACCAACAACGGAGCCCCGTTGCCTGTGAGCGTAACAACTCCCGAATCGGGATCAAAGGCTTTTACTGTAAAGGACAGGTAGGTTCCCGCCAGGACACAGGTATCAGGCAAAGGCTCTATTTGCGGTGGGTTGTTGTTACACGACACTACGGTTATTTGCATATCGCGGCGCACCGAACCTATCCTGATTCCGTTGCGCCATTCATCAACGATGATGCAGATATTATATTCTCCGTTAAGCTGGGGGCTGTCCCACAACAGCTCACCTGTCGAAGCATCAATAGTAAGAATAGTACTTGCAGGAGGGTAGAAAAAACCGGGAATATAGACACCGCCCTGCCCCTTGCAACTGTCGAGACGGTACGAGAGGCTGTCGCCATCCACATCATAAGCCCACGGATTATGAATGAATGGCTGATAAATACACGCATTGTCGATGGGCGGATTCAGCAGTACGGGAGAATTATTGTTTCCAAGAAAAGGATTGATCACCAGGGTTGTTTCCAGAAAAAACGGGATATTGACCGAGTTGGGAATGTTAACAATGCCGGCGTTTCTGTTGGGGTCTTCCATCCACATGGTGTAAGTGCCCGGCGCCGGGTAGGTATGAATACCACCCGTTCCGTCGCCGTAGTAGGTATATTTGTTGTAATTGATTTCGGATGTTATGGCTGTCTTCTGCACGCGCTGTACGATATCTGAAGTGCCATCGCCCCAGAAAATCTCTAATTCCGGTCGGTCGGCAGGACTGGAAGAATAGGTGTACGTAACAATAGTAACCTGATAGGTAAGGCCATACAGCCATTTGTAGGTAATTTCACCGGCACGCTGATGTGTTGCTGAGGCAGAAAAACCTATGGTAAGCAACAAAAGAAGTACAAGGTACCGTTTTTTCATAACCACATTATCAGACTATAAAATTACATAAAATTGTTTAAAGCACCAAAAAGGAGATTATGCTGTCGTTACGAAAAAAAAACTAACCCCGCCTGTTTTTATTGTAACTTTCGTCACATTTTTTTAAGCATAGCTTTTATAAGGTTTTCGGCGCCTTCGGCGATGTTGGAAATATGGGCATCCAGCATATAACAAGGCGTTGAAAAAAGATTGTTTTTTTCGTCCACCACCACGTCGCCATGACCGGTTCTTATGTTTTTGGCGCCCAAACTTTGAATGTTTTTCTCTGTGGTTTCGTCTTTTCCTATGGTCAGGGTAACATTCCCGAACACCTTTGCCAGTATCACCGGTGCTATGCATAATGCACCTATGGGCTTACCAAGTTTTTTCGTGGCTTGCAGGGCGGCCTCCACTTCAGCGTTTACCTGCATGTTGGCACCATCGAATGCGTAAGTACATAAGTTTTTTGCCACGCCAAAACCTCCGGGCATTACCAGGGCATCATAATCTTCAGGGCGATACTGCGACAAAGGCTGTATATCGCCACGGGCAATGCGTGCCGCCTCCACCAGTATGTTGCGGGTTTCGTCCATAGGGCGCTTTTTGTAATGATTTATTACATGGTACTGATTAATATCCGGTGCAAAAATCCTGTACGAACCACCCAGCTTGTCTATGGCCAGCAGTGTCAGTACTGATTCATGAATTTCCGCTCCATCCAGTGAGCCGCAGCCGGCAAGAAGTACAGCAAATTTTTTCATATCTTAATTTTTTTTGGGATTCGTGAATATAAAAAATAATCTTTTTCATGTCAAAAATACTCAAATTTCTGATTTCTGAGGCGAGGTTTAAAACCGGCTCCGGTGATGGCCTGCAACATCTCTCTACTTGCGAGCCTCCGGCTGACGCCGGCTTGAGCCACCACATGTTCTTCTATCATCAAAGAACCAAAGTCATTGCCCCCGGCATGCAGACAAAGCTGCGCCAGCGGCACCCCCACCGTGAGCCACGAAGGCTGTATATTGGGTATGTTGTTCAGTACTATCCTGCTGATAGCAATAAACCGGAGATAATCGTTGTGACTAACCATCTCTGTTATATGAAACTTCGTAATCAGGCGGGTTCCGCTTTGCTGGAAAGGCCAGGGAATAAAGGAAAGAAAGCCATAGGCAGCCGGCGGCTTTTCGTCCTGTACCTGACGAATTTTTATCAGATGTTCTATGCGTTCCTGTATGTTTTCCACATGTCCGAACATCATGGT
This sequence comes from Bacteroidales bacterium, assembly GCA_018004645.1. Classification (GTDB taxonomy): domain Bacteria; phylum Bacteroidota; class Bacteroidia; order Bacteroidales; family CAIWKO01; genus CAIWKO01. The sequence goes on along the minus strand of JAGNBV010000206.1, from coordinate 587 downwards.
AGCCGAAGTGGGAAGGTTTAATTTATGGGCTTCGCGCATCACATCAAGCCATTCTTTTGAAGAACACTTGGCCGGTGAAATAAGCTTTCGTACCCTGTCGGACAAAATTTCGGCGCCTGCACCTGGAAGGCTGTCAAGGCCGGCCTCAACCAGTTTTTCCAGCACCTCCCGAAAGGATTTTTTTTCTTTACCTGCAATAAAAACTATCTCGGGCGGCCCAAGGGCATGCAGCTTCAACAATGGATAAAAAGATTTCAGGGTGCTGAACAAATCCACATAAAAATCCAGTCCCAGGTCAGGATGCATACCTCCCTGCAGCAACAGCTGATTGCCGCCAAGGGCAAAAAGTTCGTCAATTTTTTGCCGGTATTGGTCCAGCGAAGTGATATAAGCATCGGGTTGATTTTTCTTTCTGCAAAAATTACAAAACAAACACTGTGAAACACAAACATTGGCAATATTGACGTTTCGGTCGATAATCCAGCCCACCGTATTGCCGGGATGCATTTTTTTTCTGATTTCGTTTGCAACAAAAATCAAATCCGGCAAGGCTGCCTTTTCATAAATATATAGCGCCTCTGCACCGG
>JAGNBV010000079.1 GCA_018004645.1 Bacteroidales bacterium | reverse complement strand
GAACGTGGTTCAACAAAATCATTCTATGTTAATTTTCCTGCTGCAGTGGCAGAAGCAGGTAACATCTTAAAAAGTGAAGAGATGGAATGGCTTATTCACGACAAGGATACCTATATTTTGAAACGTACAAAGAAAAGCAGGTCCTTAATCAGCAAGAAGAAAATAAATTAAGTTGACGCATATGGGGGGTGCGACTATTAGAAAGAACTTGAATTTAGCTTTGGTCTGCAAGTCGCGCCCTGATTATCCTCATTTCCGGTTAAGCAGCCCCTTTATCTCATTCAGTTTCATCAGCGCCTCCACGGGGGTGAGTGTGTTGATGTCGGTGTTCAGGATGTCGTCTTTTATTTGTTCCAGCAAGGGATCATTGAGTTGGATAAAGCTGAGTTGATATTGATCTTCAGTGTTTTTTTGTGTTTTTTTACCTTTTTGAGCAAGTTCACTGCCGCTGTGGTCTTTTTCGAGTTGATGAAGCAAGTCGTTGGCACGGTCAATAACGACCTGGGGAATGCCGGCCATTTTTGCCACATGTATCCCAAAGCTGTGTTCTGTGCCTCCCTGAGCCAACTTACGAAGAAAAATGATTTTATTGTTGATCTCTTTTACACTGACATGAAAGTTCTTTATGCCGGACATAGTTTTAGCCATTTCATTCAGTTCATGGTAGTGCGTGGCGAACAATACTTTGGGTTTGAAAACCTGATTTTCGTGGAGGTATTCGGCAATAGCCCAGGCAATGGATATCCCGTCATAGGTACTGGTACCGCGGCCTATTTCGTCTAATAATATGAGGCTTCTTGAAGAAATGTTGTTGAGAATGCTGGCGGTTTCGTTCATTTCGACCATAAACGTTGATTCCCCCGACGAAATATTGTCGGAGGCGCCCACACGGGTGAAGATTTTATCAACCAACCCTATTTTAGCCTCATCGGCGGGGACATAACATCCTGTTTGCGCCAGCAGCACTATCAATGCGGTTTGCCTCAGCAGAGCCGACTTCCCCGACATATTGGGTCCGGTGATGATAATAATCTGTTGATGATTATTGTCCAGATAAATATCGTTAGCAATGTATTTTTCGCCTGCCGGCAGGTTTTGTTCAATAACAGGGTGCCTTCCGTTTTTAATGTCAATAACAAAAGAATCGTTGATTTCGGGACGCACATAATTGTTGCGCAATGCCACCGCGGCAAAAGACAACAAACAATCCACCCGCGAAATCAACGAAGCATTGAGTTGTATGGGTTTAATATAATCAAACAAGGCAACAATGAGGTCGTTATACAGCCTGGCCTCCAATGCAAGGATTTTTTCTTCGGCACCCAGTATTTTGTCTTCATATTCTTTCAGTTCTTCCGTAATATACCGTTCGCAGTTGGCAAGGGTTTGTTTGCGGGTCCATTCGGCGGGAACTTTATTTTTATGGGTGTTGGTCACCTCGATATAATAGCCAAACACGTTGTTGAAAGCTATTTTCAGCGAGGGAATGCCCGTTTTTTCGCTTTCGCGCTGTTGTATCTGTAGTAGATAATCTTTACCGGAATAGGCCAGGGTGCGTAATTCGTCGAGTTCGTCAGAAACGCCGCTGGCTATCACATTTCCTTTGTTGGCCAGGGCAGGAGGATCAGGAAGCATATCGTGTTCGATGCGGTCGCGGATAAGTTTACAGCTGTTTAGCTGTTCCCCTATCTTATGCAAAGCGGTATCAGCGGTTTTTTCAAAACTGTTTTTTATGGATTCGATGGACAGCAAAGCTTTTTTTATCTGAATGATCTCGCGGGGGTTGATTTTCCCGATAGCCACCTTTGAGATCAGGCGCTCCAGATCGCCGATGTTTTTGACATTTTTTCGAAGTTCTTCCGTAAAGACACTTTCTTTGAGAAAGTAACCCACAATATCAAGTCTTTCGTCTATGAGCTGTTTATCCTTTAAGGGCATAACCATCCATCGTTTCAGCATGCGGCTGCCCATGGGGGTGAGTGTCTGGTCGGTTACATCAACCAATGTCAGGGCTCTTTCGTTTGAAGAATGAAGCAGTTCCAGGTTGCGTACCGAAAATTTGTCAATCCAAACAAAATGTTCTTCTTCGATACGATTGATTTTTGAGATGTGGCTGATTTTGTCGTGCTGGGTTTCTGCCAGATAATGCAATGCCGCACCGGCTGCAATAATGCCATATTCCAGGTCTTCCACGCCAAAACCCTTAAGCGAAGTGGTCTGAAAATGATTTTGGAGGATGTTATTGGCAAAATCGGGAGTAAAAACCCAGTCTTCAAAGGTGGACGTATAAAATTTATCACCGTAGGTCTCCGAAAACTCACGTTGTTTATTTTTCTGCAATACTACTTCATTGGGATGAAAGCTTTGCAACAGGTTGTCGATGTATTCTTTGCTGCCTTCGGACAAATAAAACTCCCCTGTGGAAATATCCAGAAACGAAACCCCTGTGATTCGCGGGCCGGAGTGAATTGCAGCTAAAAAATTATTTTCCTTGTGTTCCAGCACCTTGTCGTTGTATGCCACGCCAGGGGTAACGATTTCGGTGATGCCGCGCTTGACAATTTTCTTTGTAAGTTTTGGATCTTCAAGTTGGTCACATATAGCCACGCGCAGACCAGCTTTTACCAGTTTGGGGAGGTAGGTGTCGAGGGCATGGTGCGGAAAACCGGCAAGCTCGATGTGAGAGGCTACGCCATTAGCCCTTTTGGTGAGTACAATACCTAATATGTTTGCCGCCTTGATAGCATCTTCACCGAAAGTTTCGTAAAAGTCACCCACACGAAACAGCAATAACGCATCGGGATATTTGGCTTTGATGGCGTTGTGTTGCTTCATCAGCGGGGTTTCGGCAATATCTTTCTTGTTTTCGGACAAAAGTGTTTTATTTAAAGCAAAGGTAATTTATTTGTAAAAAAGTGCAGAAAATTTCTATTCTTGAGTCCACTCAAAAAAAAGTCAGATTTGATAATTTTCGCAACTTTTTGTGTTTTAATTCCCAAGGGAAGTTACTGAAAACCAGCCACCCCTGCCTGCCCCATTATGTGGCACGCAGGCTGGCTTTGGGGCGGGAATCAGGCTAATTTTCACATTAAATAATTTTTGGATTGGACTCATTCTTCGTTTACCCGTTTATTTATCACCAGGAAATAAAAATCATTGTCGAGGGGCAGGTAGCCCTGCTCATAACAGAAATAATACTGGCTGCCTTTCTGGGTGCGGTAAATATTGGTAAAATGATTGAAGTCGAAACCTTTTTCCACCAGTTTCTTTTTATGCACCCTGGTTTTTTCGGCTTTGTTAAGGCTTTGCAGTATCCGCCTGTTCTTGCGCAGGATGTTGTTGATATTCCTGACGAGGTTGGTGTTGTCGCTGTTCAGCTTGTTGTTATAGGCGTTGCGGCACATGTCGGAACAGAATTTTTTGTCGATTCTTCCGCTGAATTCTTCGCCGCATTCGAGGCAGGTGCGCTTTGTGCTCATCTTTAAATTTTAAAAATTACTTTTTTGTGAAATGCTTATCTATTAAATCACACAAGGGGTTTTCTGAATTCTATCCGGTATCCATAACCTTTCCAAATGGTTGAAAGTTTAATTTCCTGCATCTCGCCTGGTACCAAATCAACAGGTGGAACAACTTTGGGCTGATCCCCGATGAAGATTTTAAAAAGGTTAACAGCTTTTTGTGTTTCATCAGCAATGACAATCTTGGTTGCAGGTTTTGCCACCCTTATCATTTCCTGAATTGCACTTTTTTGATCTTTAAAAAGATTTATCGCTCCCAAATGAAATACGATGTCAAAACTATTGTCATTAAACGGTAGTTTTTCGGCAGTGGCATTATATAAACAAACATCCAACTTGCATTTGTAAAGATTTCTGGTACATTTTTTCAGCATTCTCTTTTGTATATCTATCCCATAAAAAGAGCAGCCAGGAAACAATTTGTCCAGGATGCGGATATTATCTCCCGGCCCAATTCCTGTCTCGAGAACATTGGCTCCCGGGAACATTTCGATAGCTCCAATCACTTCCTGCCGTGCTTTCTTAACTCCTCCGCAGGGGACAAACATCATGTTTGTCAGTGGGGTGTAAAATTTATTGTAAAAAATTCGAAAAATCTCAAATCGTTTGCTAAAATGAACTGCATCGTCTTCGCCCAAAAAATCAATAAATCTATTTTCATTTTTAAATGACTTGTTGCAGTGCACACAAGATAAAGAACATTCATCAGAGGGTTGCAAATCATGAATCTTTGCCGGCATTAACTGAGCATGACATGCCGGACAACATAAAATATCCAGGGGTAAGCCCTTCATGAATAATACTTAATTATGAATTACAAATATAATAAATTTCAGAAGGATAGACAAAATTCAGACTGAATAGTTATTCAATAGTAAAATGCCCGATTGCACATTTGTAATAGTCTAACGAATTGGCCTATAACAACTGTTGCATCGGTATTAAAACTATGAAAAATTTCCTTTTACTGTGGTCAAAAAGGACTAAGAAAAATGGTTTAAGAGGCGGCTTCCAAATTTTCAAATTCGATTTATCCGTTTACAAACGACTACAAACGACTATATCCGAATACAAATATTTAATAACCGAATAAGTTTTTTGGGTGGTGGTTACTTTGCACCATCAATTTTTCACAACGAAAATGTTTAACCAAAAAATACAAATTATCATGGAAAAATCAATCAACAAAGTAGAATTAAGCGGGTTTGCAGGTATGGATCCCGAAGTAAAAACAATGAGCAACGGCACACAGATGTTGCGCTTTTCGCTGGCCACCAGCAGCAGTTACAAAAACTCCAAAGACGAATGGGTGCGCGACACTACCTGGCACAACATCGTAATGTGGGGAAAGGTCGCCGAACTGGCTTCCGACAAAATTAAAAAAGGATGCTTCGTGAAACTCGAAGGCAAAATCATAAACAGGCCCTATACCGGCAAAAACGGTGTAAGACAACAAACCACAGAAATTACAGCATGGTCATTTGAAGCATCTGAACATGTAAAAAAATCAACACCCGAAAAAGCAGCGTAAAACATTAAATATAAACCATTTAAAAAAACATAATCATGGAAAAATCAATCAACAAAGTAGAATTAAGCGGATTCGCAGGTATGGATCCTGAAGTAAAAACAATGAGCAACGGCACACAGATGCTGCGCTTTTCGCTGGCTACCAGCAGCAGTTACAAAAACTCCAAAGACGAATGGGTGCGCGACACTACCTGGCACAACATCGTGATGTGGGGAAAAGTCGCCGAACTGGCTTCCGAAAAAATTAAAAAAGGAAGCTTTGTAAAACTCGAAGGCAAAATCATAAACAGGCCCTATACCGGCAAAAACGGTGTAAAACAACAAACCACCGAAATTACCGCTTGGTCGTTTGAAGCCTCTGAACATGTAAAAAAATCAACAACGGAAAAAGCAGCGTAAAACATTAAATATAAACCATTTAAAAAAACATAATCATGGAAAAATCAATCAACAAAGTAGAATTAAGCGGATTCGCAGGCATGGATCCCGAAGTAAAAACAATGAGCAACGACACACAGATGCTGCGCTTTTCGCTGGCTACCAGCAGCAGTTACAAAAACTCCAAAGACGAATGGGTGCGCGACACTACCTGGCACAACATCGTGATGTGGGGAAAAGTCGCCGAACTGGCTTCCGATAAAATTAAAAAAGGAAGCTTCGTAAAACTCGAAGGCAAAATAGTATCCAGGCAATACACCGATAAAAACGGCGCGAAACAACAAACAGTAGAAATCATGGCCTTTTCGTTTGACGCCACAGAAACGGCGCGTAAAACCAATACGGAAAAAGCTGCCTGATAATTTCGGGAAAAGCAAACAAAAAGGTTGTCTCGGCAGAGGCAGCCTTTTTTTTATTTAGTCAAAGCCTCTTCAATTAACATATCCAGAAAATCAGGCAGGCTGTAACCAAAGACCTGTGCCTGTTGCGGTACGATACTTTGTTCGGACATGCCCGGAATGGTGTTCACCTCGAGGAAAAACATTTTGCCACCCCTGGTAAGGATATAATCAATACGTACCACGCCTTTACAATTTAATTTGTTATAAAGAAACGTTGACGTGGCCGAACACATGGTAGCCGCTGCTGGCGAAATACGTGCCGGGGTAATCTCTTCGGATTTGCCTTCATATTTTGCCTCAAAATCAAAAAATTCTGTATTGGACACAATTTCCGTAAGCGGGAAAACTGTCACCCGGTTTTTATACTTAAAAAGACCGCATGTGATTTCAGTTCCGTTTATAAACTCCTCTATTAACAACTCGTCATCTACACTGAACGCCAGTTCAAGGGCTTTTTCCATATCTTCGGCAGATTTTACCTTGGTGGTTCCAAAACTGGATCCGCCGTTACATGGTTTTACAAAAGCCGGAAGTTTAATATCGTCAATAATTTTTCCAATATCATAAGTTGAATTTTTAATAAGGTGTGCCGACCTGGGCACGCTAACGCCCAAACTTTCAACCACATAATTGCAATAGGCTTTATTGAAAGTCAGGGCCGAGACATACTGATTACAAGAGGTGTATGGAATACCAAGCATATCCAGATAGCCCTGTATCTTGCCATCTTCGCCGGGTGTGCCGTGGATGATATTAAAAACACAATCAAAATGTATTTTATTGTTTTCCGAAACAATGGAAAAATCATTTTTATCGACCGGTGTTTCGTTACTATTTTCATCAATATAAACCCACTTTAAAGGGGTGATACAAACAAGATAAGTATTATATTTTTCCTTGTTTAAGGTTTGCATCAGCATCCGTGCGCTCTTTATTGATATTTCGTATTCGCCGGAATAACCGCCAGCAAGCACTGCAATGTTTTTCTTCATAAAAAAAATTTTGCAAATGTAAACAAGTTTCGGTTTATATTATTTACTGACCACATCTTTTTTTGCTATATTTGCAGGTTATTAAAATAAAAACGGCCGCTGACAGTTAATTAATTACGGTTTTATTGCTGTTTAGGAGCATTTAAATAATCTTATGAGTTTTTTTAGTTTTGTAAAAAGCAGGTTGTTTTGGAAACACACGCTGATAGCCTTTATACTTACTATTGTATTGCTTTGGGTTTCGCTACGCTTATTGAATGCCTATACCAGGCACGGTTCTTCCATTGTGGTTCCTGATTTTAAGGGAATAAGCCTGGCCTCTTTAGAGGATTTTGCTTCCGATCACGATGTGGAATACATTATCAATGATTCGTTGTACGATTATTCCATGACAAAAGGAACCGTTGCCCTGCAGGATCCGAAGCCGGGCACCTTTGTGAAAAAAAACCGCATTATCTACCTTACTGTAGTTGCCTTAAAACCCGAACAGGTGGCCATGCCCAACCTGGTGGACCTCACCCTGAGACAGGCTACCTCGATGTTGGAAACTTACGGGCTCAAAACCGGCTCGTTGACATATGTTCCCGATATTGCTCATAACGCGGTGCTCCGGCAAAAATTCAAAGGTGTAGAGATAAAAGCCGGTACCATGATTGAAAAAGGGTCCCGCATCGACCTTGTGCTGGGGCAGGACAAAGAAAACACCTCCACCGGCGTGCCCGACCTGTTTGGAAAAACACAACAAGAAGCCTCGGAATTGCTTCAGGAAGCGTCGTTAAATATCGGAAACGAAGTTTTTCTTGACGGCAACGACGAACACGTGCGTGTTTACAAGCAACAACCGGCCGCCAACGCCTCAATACAATATGGAAGAACCGTTGATCTGTGGTACAGGTCGGATAAGAAATTTGATTTTAATAATAAACCCGAACAGGATGAATAAAAAACCACTTATAATCAGTGTATTACTGTTGTTTTGTGTTACGGCCTTTTCGCAGGAGGTGCTTACCGGGCTTATCTCAAACCCGGCATTAAACCCAAAACACAACCAGGCTTTTTCTGTTCCAAAACAATCTTCATACGTTGTACTTCCTTTGCACGACGACTTTTCCTATCCCAATGCCGTGTATCCTGCAGATACCTTATGGAGCGACAGAAAAGTTTTTATTAATTCTTCCTATCCGGTTAATCCCCCTACTGTCGGTGTGGCCACTTTTGATGCCATCAACGATACCGGCGCTATTTATCCTTATGGCACCACTACGCCCTTTATTGCCGATACGCTCACGTCGCTGCCCATCCGGCTCGATTCTCTTCTTTCCGGCTCCTCCCAGGCCATTACTGCCGCCGATTCCATTTATTTAAGTTTTTATTATCAGCCTCAGGGTATCAGCAGCGACGCCCCCGAAAACGCTGACTCTTTGTTGCTTGAATTTTTTTCCCCGCACCTCAATCACTGGTATCGCGTATGGAGCGCACCGGGCATGAAACTTGACACCTTTCTGACAAAATACAACAGCTATTTCCGGCAAGTATTGATACCTATTACCGATACCACTTTTATACAGAAAGGATTCAGGTTTCGTTTTAAAAATTATGCCAGCCTTGCCAGCATGAGCCTTCCGAGTTTTCAGAGCAATGCCGATCAATGGAATATTGATTATGTGTACCTTAATATCAACCGCACAAAATATGATACTGTAGCCCTGGACGTGGCTTTTGTTGACCCCGCTCCCACTATCCTCAATAAATACACCCTTATGCCCGCCAGGCAGTTTACCAATGGCGATCTGAAAAGCTCGCTGCAACTAAAAATGAGCAACCTCAATAATGTATTAGACAATATTGGTTATCAATACGTTGTGAAACAAAAAAACGGCCCGTTCCTGCACACCCATTCCGGAGGGGTTTATGACATACTCCCGTTTATAACCAACGGATATCACACCTATCCCCTGCACACGTCTCCGGCCGTGGATTTTACCCTTCCGTCAATGGCCGGGTACGACAGCGTGGGCTTTACCGTATCACATATGGTAAACAGCAACGGTTGGATAGACAAAATCCTTACCAACGACACTATAACTTATAATCAGGATTTTTATAACTGTTTTGCTTACGATGACGGGACCGCTGAAAACGGCTACGGCCTTTCAGTGGAAAACGCCAAACTGGCTTATAAGTTTTCTCTAAATCAACCCGATACCATTGGCGGAGTACAGATGTATTTTAACCAGACCTACAGTTCTCCTTATTTGAAATATTTCTACATCACTATCTGGTCATCGCTCGATCCGGAAACCGTCATTTATAAATCAAAGCGCCATCGCCCGGAATTTATGGACAGCATCAATGCCTATTGTAATTACCTTATCGACGACACCCTGATATTGGTAAGCGGTGATTTTTATGTGGGATGGCAGCAAACCACCGATGACATTCTGAATATCGGATTTGACAGAAACACCAATTCTAAAGACTACATTTTTTATAATGTTGATGGCACCTGGGCCAATTCTTCCTATAACGGGTCGCTGATGTTGCGTCCGCTGGTGGGAACAAAGTGGCAACAGACCTTCAGCAGCATTGGAACACAAGACACCAAATCAGGCCTGTCCATATATCCCAACCCTGCCACAGGCAACACCGTTCACATCAATCTTCCCGCCACCGGATCCATATCAGACACTAAAGAAAAAATAATTATTGAAGTTTATAACGACCTGGGGCAAAAAGTGTTGCATCAACCCTATTCGCAAAATCTGGATATTTCGACATTAAACAATGGATTCTATTTAATCAGGCTTTCGGGTATTTCTGACACCCAAACCGGTTTCGGCAAACTCATAATTACCCGGTAAATATTAGAGCAAAAAGACGCTGCCTGTGATCAAAATAAACTAAAGAAAGTTGTTTCAATAATATTCTATTACACGCTCCGTAATAGTTTCTGTGACATTATTTAACAATACCGTTTTCCTGGTCCAATTGCCTGACTTGTCATAAATGTATTGATAGGTGTATTTAAAATTTATTGTTCCGTCCGGATGATATTTGCACCATTCCGTCTGGTTGCCGTATTCATCATAAATCCAGGTCGTTTTATAATCCGTATTCCCGTTTGATTTATACCGGCATTCCTCAATCAGATTGTCCTGGTTGTTGTAGCGAAAAGTGGTTTTGTGCTTCAGGGTGCCATCAGGTTTATAGGCGCAATTTTCAATACGTCTTCCCTTGTGGTCGTATTTGTAAGTGTTTTTGAAATGGATGGTACCATTGGGCTTGTAACGGCCTTCTTCAATCAGGTTGTCCTTGTCGTCATAAAAATAGGTTTGTTTGTATGCCATCGTTTTGCCGGAAAAAAAATGCTGCATTTCAATCAGGCGTCCTTTATCGTTATACATAAAAACCTCTGTAAAATTCAGGCTTTTGTCCGAATAGTAATTTCTCCATTCTGTTTTATTGCCATTATTGTCATATTGGTAGGTATCCATATTGAGCAGGGTGCCATCGGGTTTGTAAACACATATCTCTATTGGCAAGCCCCCAACGTTGAATTTGTGAGTTTCTTTGTAATTCAGACTGCCATCGGCTTTATAAATGCTCCACATGATACGGTTCCCTTTTTCATCATATAAAAAAGTATGGCTGACATCCAGGGTGCCGTCGGATAAATACCTGTTTTCTTCTATCTTATGATGGTTATTATCATACTTGTAGGTAGTTTTGTTTCTCATGGATCTGTCGGCCTTGAAAGCGGTCCATTCGAGGCGGTTACCGCTACTGTCATATTTATAAGTGTATTTGACGTTCAGATTTCCCTCAGCACCATACTCGCTTTTTTCCAACAAAGATCCACTTGCATTAAAAACAGAAAGATTTTTACGGTCCATAACCGTTTTTATTTCTCCGGATGAATTTTCTGCCTTAAGGTTTGATTCCAGAACAGACTTTACTTTTCCTGTCAGTTTTAACTTCGACAGATCTGTAATGGTTTTATTGTCTGTCTTAACCTGTTGTCCTGCACAGGTAAGGCCTAATAAACCTATAATAAGGGCTCCTGCTGATACTTTACAATAATTCATTTGTTATATGATATGCCGGTGCAATTTATGAAAAAAACCATAATAAATGCCGGACCCGTTTCTATAAATTGTTTTCTCAAATTGCAGAATCAGTTTCGGAATATCAAATAACCGGCACATGTACTGCCACATACAATAAAAATCTGCCGGTTTTTATTATCCCAAATTTCAAGACTTTAAAAAGTAGAATAAAACATCTAACTTTTAGAATGATTGTGTTTTGATTTGTGTGTTCATTTCTTTTGCTTGTCCAAAAGAAATGAACCAAAGAAAAAGACAGCCCAGACAATGCTTCAGCCCGCTCTCAGAAAATATTGAAAATCTAATCAAAGTAGGCCCGACGCCATGCGTCGGGAAACCCCGCAATCTGCGGGGCCTTTGAAGATTTTCAAATATTTTCTGATTCACGCCTGAGCTGGCCCGCCGTCTGGGCCAGGCCAACGCACTTTTTTTCTACGAAAAAATAAAATATTTTGATAAATACGAATATTTTATGAAACTTAGAATATATTGAAATACAGTTACTTTTATTAAGTTAGATGGAATTACGCATTATAATATTCTAATGCGTAGCATTAGGACACTTTCTTCATAACATCTTGATTATTTAATATATTCGTTTGATATTTTTTTGCGTAAACGACAAAGAAAATGTAATCCCGACAAAGAAAAATTGTCGGGAAACATTTTCTAAGTCGGGATAATCCCAACTAAAGCAATAGATTGATGAATCATTTGGACAAGTTCGATTACCTCTTTTGCTTAAATTGGGATTATTTTGTATAGCTTTGTACTATTGATTTATCAGAGTGCTTTCACGACCGGTAAATCATCAGATAAGTTTTTGGTATTTGTTAAAGCTATAGTATGCCAGAATTTGCAGAACTGCCCGAAGAAGAAAAAGAATTTTACGAGCATTACCGTTTTATTGTTGATCCCGGGCAACAGCCCATGAGGATTGACAAGTTTTTGTCCGACAGGATATCCAATGTTTCGAGAAGCAAGATACAAAGCGCTGCCGATGCCAATGCCATCCAGGTCAACGATAAACCCGTCAAGTCAAGTTATAAGATTAAGCCCCGCGATATTATAACTATCGTTTTACCCTTTCCACCCCATGAGTTTGAACTTATTGCCGAAGATATTCCCATAAATATCGTTTATGAAGACAACGACATCCTTGTTATCAATAAGGATGCAGGTATGGTAGTGCATCCGGGCTACGGAAATTTTACCGGAACGTTGTTAAATGCGTTGCTTTTTCATCTGAAAGACGATGCTGATTCGCAACCCTTACTGGTGCACCGTATTGATAAGGACACATCGGGCATATTGGTGGTAGCAAAAAATGAACTTAGCCAGGCGAAACTTTCCAAGTATTTTTTTGATCATTCCATCGACCGCAGGTATGTAGCGTTGGTCTGGGGCGACTTTGAAAATGACGAAGGTACTATAACCGGCTATATCGGGCGCAACCTTCGCAACCGGAAGATGATGGACATATATCAGGATGAGACCCAGGGCCGATGGGCGGTAACCCACTTCAGGGTTCTGGAGAGGTTCCGCTATGTTTCGCTGATAGAATGCGCCCTCGAAACAGGCCGTACACACCAGATACGTGCGCACATGAAACATATCGGCCATCCGCTGTTTAATGATGCACTTTATGGGGGCGACATTATAATGAAAGGCACTACCTTTTCAAAATACAAACAATTTGTTCAGAATTGTTTTCAACTCATGCCGAGACAGGCACTGCATGCGCAGTCGCTGGGCTTTAATCACCCGTCAACCGGCAAGTACATAAATTTTACCTCTGAAATTCCGCAAGACATGCGGCTTGTCATCGAAAAATGGCAACATTACGTTCAGCAACTCTAAAAATTAAGGCCAAACAAAATCAAATCCTCGCTGTGTAATCCGAATACCTTTCCACCGGAACAAAACCTGCCTGGGTAATCATCTGCCTTATTTCCTGTACATTCATGGTGTTTTCTGATTTTTCCATGCCGGCAGCAACATATATATCGGTGGTATCATCTATGGTGCCGTCGAAGTCGTCCACGCCGAAACCCAGAGCCAGTTGCGCCTGTTTTTTTCCCAGCATAGGCCAATAGGCTTTCAGGTGCGGGATGTTATCAAGAAATACCCTGCTCACTGCATAATTCCTCAAATCCTCCACCAGCGTCACCTCAGGCAAGTACGACATCGCATTGTTTTTGTTTTTAAACTTTAACGGAATAAACGCGTTAAAGCCATTAGTCTCATCCTGCAAATTCCTCAACAACTCCATATGGTGCAGCCGGTGGCTATACAGCTCCTGATGCCCGTACAACATCGTGGCGTTGGAAAAAAGGCCCTTTTGGTGGGCCGCCTTGTGCAGATTAAGCCAGGCCGCTGACGATAGTTTTTCGGGGCATATTTGTTTTCTTATGGCCTCATCAAAAATTTCGGCGCCGCCGCCGGGTATTGAGTTTAAACCAGCATCAATCAGTATTTGCAGACCTGCCGCATCGCACATTTTGGCTTTCCGGAACACATAAAACAG
>JAGNBV010000078.1 GCA_018004645.1 Bacteroidales bacterium | reverse complement strand
AAACCGAAAAAAAAACCGGCAGGCAAAAAAAGTCTGACGCCAACGGGAACGAAGAAAAATAAAGAAATAAAAGTCCGTGCTGCGGACTTTTTTTTTGCACCGCTATGAAGAAATACCAAAAGAACCTCTCGATTGTCAGTAATTTAAAACTGAATGAAGATTATTTCATTCTTGGGCTTAGCTCTTCCGATCCTTTGCCCGAAATGTGGCCCGGGCAGTTTGCAGAAGTTCTGGTAGAAAACAACCCTAAAGTCTTTTTACGCCGTCCTGTCTCGGTGCATGATGTAGATTACGAAAATAACATTGTATTCCTCCTGATAAAAATTGTCGGCGAAGGCACCCGTAGCTTATCGCTTCTGCATGAAGGGATGCAGCTCAACCTGGTGTTTCCGCTTGGCAATTCTTTTTCCATGGATAATGTTGACAGGGTGTTACTGGTGGGGGGCGGCTGCGGCATAGCGCCATTGCTGTACCTGGCCCGATGCCTGCATAACAGAGGCATAAAAATAAGCACACTGCTGGGAGGGCGGACAGTGTCTGATATTCTGCGGATTCCGGAATTTGAAAAATACGGAGATGTATTCATCTCAACTGATGACGGGAGCCTGGGCGAAAAGGGTTTTATCACAAAAAACTCGCTGCTCGAAAACATAAAGGACTACGACAGACTATACTGTTGCGGACCCGAAATTATGATGAAAGTAATAGCGGCTATTGCAGACGAACACGGGGTGGATTGTGAAGTATCCCTCGAGAATACAATGGCCTGTGGCATCGGAGCCTGTCTGTGCTGTGTTACCAAAACCATACACGGCCACAAATGTGTGTGCACCGATGGACCTGTTTTCAATATAAAATTACTGACATGGCAGACCTGAAAGTGAACATCGGAAAAATGGTGTTGAAAAACCCTGTACTCACCGCTTCCGGAACTTTTGGCTATGGAAGCGAATTTGAGGATTTTTTGACTATCGATACGCTGGGTGGCATCATCGTAAAGGGAACCACCCTGGAACCGCGCGAAGGCAACGACTATCCCCGTATGGCAGAAACACCATCAGGCATGCTCAACGCCGTTGGGTTACAAAACAAAGGCGTGGATGCGTTTATCAAAGATATCTATCCCAAAATTAAACATTACAATACCAACATCATCGTAAACGTGTCGGGCTCACAGCTGGAAGATTATATCGCTGTGGTTGAGAAACTCAATTACCTTGAGCATATTCCAGCCATCGAATTAAACATTTCCTGTCCTAATGTTAAAACCGGCGGGATGGCCTTCGGCACCAGTTGTGCTTCGGCTTCCGAAATCACACGTGCGGTTCGCCAGGCATACAAAAAGACTCTCATCGTAAAATTATCACCTAACGTTACCAGCATTTCGGAAATAGCCAAAGCCGTTGAAGATGCCGGGGCCGACAGTGTGTCGCTGATAAACACCCTGCTGGGTATGGCCATCGACGCCGAAACTCAAAAGCCCCTCCTTTCAACAATTACCGGCGGCCTTTCCGGGCCATGCATTAAACCCGTTGCGTTACGGATGGTGTGGCAGGTATCCAAAGCTGTAAAAATCCCTATAATTGGATTAGGTGGCATTATGAATGCTTCCGATGCAATAGAATTTATTTTGGCCGGTGCTACTGCCATACAGGTGGGTACCGCTAATTTTATTGATCCGTCCATCAGCGGAAAAATCGCAGGAGGCATTGATGACTACTGCCAACGGCACAAGGTTTCATCCATCAAAAGCCTGACAGGCAGCCTGAAATGCTGATCGCTAAACAGTCATAACCGGAAAGATTTCGAAGCAAGCAAAAACCTGTAGTTTTTTTTCTTGAGATACAATATTAACTTACCTGAGTTCGGGTTAAAAATATTGTGTCTTTACTCCGTTAGGAGTTAAATATCAATAGAAAAGAAATACAAAAAACATTTATTCTCCGTTAGGAGATTAACGTTTTAATAATGTTTATGTCCTAACGGACAAAATATTCTACACGTTTTTGTTTTTCTATCGATATTAATTGCCTACGGCAAATATTAACAGATTAATAATTAGTGTTTTGACAAAATAGCATTGATTGATTTATTTATCCCGAACTCAGGTTACCTTGTCAGATAGACTTTGGTGGTAAACACTTCCTTATCGGTCCTCACAACCACAAGGTATATCCCGAAGGCAAGATAACCGACATCCAGTTCGGCACGATTAAGCGTTTTGCCGGATTCCGGAATAATCTGCTGGCCTATTACATTCTGCATGCTGACGGTAAATGGCCAGGCCCCCTCTCCCTCATACTGCACTATTATTTTTTCATCGAGCCGGTTGAAAAAAACATTAAAAACCGGAGCGTCAGAGTTGCAGGGAAGAACGGCTACAATGGCGGAAAAAGAGGAACTTCCGTCATAGTCAGTCTGTTTCAGACGATAATATACCGTGCTATTAAACGTATTATTGTCGGTGTAATGATAATAAAGCATGCTGTTACTATTACCCGCTCCGGGCAGATAGACAACATCAGTAAAGTTCTGTGCATCAAAACTTCGCTGCACAGTGAAAAAATCGTTGTTCACTTCAGTGGCGGTGGTCCATGATACATCGATATGGTTTTCATCGCATGCCGCAGAAAAGTCAAGCAACTCAATAGGCAAAGGATCATCCATCCTGTTTAACACCCAGGCTTTAGAATTAGCAAACGAGGCAGTACCGCCGGACGGAACACTACCTGTGTTGGCAGTAACTCCTGCTACTCCGGGGCCAATGGGCTGCATCCACTCCTGTGAGGCATTATCCCATTGCTGAGCATAGGTAAGGCCGGTAGGAAATGAAGTAGTGAGGTTTTCGGGAGAACGGTATGAAAAGCTCAGATTAGCTGTTGCCACACCTGTAACATCCACCAGGTAGAACCTGTCGATTATTGTTCCTGCAGGAGTGCCGCCGTAAGGGTCATACAGATTAGTAACGATAGAAGGATATAATGAATTTTCTATATCGGTGCCATACGTGGCAAACAACACATCTGTCGGATCGCCCGATGTTTTTTCGAAGGACAGGGGAATATATTCTTCAGCCTCATAACCCGCAGCAGCTCCGAAAGGCACCTGGTAATTACCGGTGTTTGTCTGCATGTTCCAGCGTACGATGTGAAACTCATTCTCTGAAATGATCCATCCTGCATCTGATCCGGTACGGCTTATGGCATTGGCATCCGGGTTGTCCACCACCAGGTAAACGGGAGTGGCTTGAGTTCCGTCACTCATTACCATATAAGTTTTTGTACTTCCATCACCGTTGAATACGAGGCGGGCTTGGGAGAAAGCAATATTTGGAAAAATACATAAAACAATTAAATTAATTTTCAATATTATTTTCCAGGTATATTTTGCTCCCATAATTAAATGGTTTTTAGCCACATTAAATTTTGTCAACAATCCGAATTATATTGCAAATTCTTTCAATATTTTACTACTGAAACCCTGAATGTTCCAGCCGCTGGGTTAATACCGCCACTTGTGGCATTCCAACACCTAACTGTAACCGTATTTGCAGCTGACACCCATGCATAAAAACCACATGCACCCGCACATATCGCTTCATTAGGTATTCCTAAAATAACAGCATCGCCATTTAAAGCGCCATTCACTGTAATTGTCAAATCCGAAGCAGTCTGCTTGCTTGTTGATGGAAAGTCCAATGATGAAATTGCAGTTAGAGTTTTTGTTAAATAATATCTTGTACCATTAGAAGTCACAAAATAATTTGTACCATCATATTCAACAGCGCCATTTTCAGGAGTAGTCATGTTTGTACCTGCGGAAAATTTAAGCGGAGCTGTATTGGCTGTTGCTGTTCCTGCGCCCAAATGTAAAAGGGCTGTGGGACTTATTCCAATACCAGTCTTCCCTGTAGATAAGACCCTTATCTGCTCTTGGCCGTTTGTTTTCACAACAAAATCATTTGCGTCTGTTGTTCCAATAAAGTTAGTACCTGGTGTGGTTCCGCTATTTCCGGTAAGAGACCATCCGGAAGCACCGGCAGGTGATGCCCATGAAAGCCCACCGCTGCCATCAGTTGTCAATACCTGCGCAGCAGTACCATCTGCTGAAGGCAAAGTGTATTCTGTTGCCGTTGCACCGGTGGGGGCCTTTAGTGTAATGGCATTATAACCACCGGTATTATAAAAACTTAATTTTCCTTCCAGATTATTTGCTGTTCCTACCTGTGCAACTCCGGCCACATGAAGCAATGAGTTAGGCGCAGTGGTTCCGATACCAACATTCCCGCCGGATTTAATCCGCATACGTTCACTGTTATTGGTTTTTATCACCAGGTCATAAGGATCAGTAGTACCTAAAAAATCAGCAGGGGGATTAGTACCTGAATTTCCGGTAAGTGCCCAACCCGAAGTGGGTGATGCCCAGCTTAAAGTGGCAGAATCTGCAGTAATTGGGGTTAGCTGTAAAAAGTCTCCGGCATTACCCATGGTTATTGGTAATGTTAAATTGATATTATGACCTAAGTACAATTCACCTACATTTAAAGACACATAGCCACCCCCTTTCTCCTGGAATTCAATCCTGCCGTCGTAGTGGTCGCCGCCACCGCGAATCGTTCCATCAACATGCAGTAACCGTTTCGGGTAAATGGTGCCGATACCTACCCATCCGCCCCATTTGGAGGAGTCACTTTTATGCGGTACAATAATCGCAAAATTTTGTCCTTCGGGAGCGCCATGGGCTGAAAACCAGCCTCCCACATTCCATCCTGAATATTCTTCCGTTGACATTACCCTGATGCCATATTTCCAACGTCCGTTAGCCGTTGTTGATGTAACATTATTTACAAATTCACCGGCAGCAATTACATTTGAATTAGCCGGGGCATAACCACCGATACCAGAACGAACTCCATAGCCAGAAATAATAGTGTCATTAGATACTGAAAAAAACAATCCGTTCATCACCTTTGAACCGCTCACGCTCATAAGTACCCCTTCGGTGAATCCCTGATTATTTCCAATAGTATTTATTTGTATTGCTCTAGTTACGGAATTCGCATTTGTGTTATTATATGCAAGAGTTTGAATATCAGCTCCAACAATCGCCTGTTGATTATTATCCGCAACACCTTTTGTCAAAATTTCCACACCATTAGCCCAATGAGCCCCACTCACTTGAAATGATCCTCCGGAATTGATGGCGTCATCTCCTGAATTTGAAACAGCTGAATAAATCCCAATAGAAGCGTGTAAGGGATTTACATTATTCCCGGATTTTACAACTCTCAACCCGTAGGACCAATCTTCGTTCAAGCCTGCAGTTGAATTGGAAAAAATGCTTAATCCGCTGCCGTTTGTTAGTGAATTGGCACTTATTTTCAATCCACTGCCGCTTGTAATCGAGTTGGTATTAATATTCACGCCGTCGAATGTTTCTGCAAGACTGGTAATGGATAATGTGTGATCTGATAAGCCGCCATTTTTATCAAACTTCATGCGCTCACTTCCAAATGTCTTTATTATAAAATCTTTTTCGTCAGTCGTACCCAGAAAATTTGTGCCGGGTGTGGTTCCGGTGTTTCCGATGGTATGCCAGGCATCATATTTCTGAAAAAAAGGAACCCAGTGAGGATTAACAGAATCATTCTCGTTGTAATAAAAAGTTTTACCAACAGATACAGATTCGTTTGTATTATATATAAACAAAGCATGAGCTGGATTGGCTATTGTTGTAGCATCAGTATCCGAAGTGAGAAATATCCTCGGAACAAGAACCCCCTTATTACTGCTTTTTATATCCAATAAGGCCGACTTGCTTGGAGCGGTACCGTCGTTATTGATACCTATATTCTGGGACTGACAATCATTAAAGCTGATAAGGGCAACGATAAAGAAGATGGCAGCTAGTTTTAGTTTAATTAGGATATTGTCCCTGGAGTGATTCATAATGAATTCTTTTGAAATTTTACCCGATTTGTTGCATGTTGTCTATTTTTCCAGACAATTACTTATTATTTTATTTTTATATGTCCATATTTTTAATATTACAAATAATAAAAAATTACTCCAATTATTAAGCACTGTTATTTAATCAACTCTTAGTTATCTAAATAAGAATAAGAATAAGAAAATAAAAGTCAGCCGTTTTCAGGCTGACTTTTATGTGTTTTTTCTTATAATTTGATCATAGTCATTCTACCGGTAAAAGTCTTACTGGTGGTTGTCATTTTGTAGATATAAACACCAGCAGGCAATCCCGACGCGTCGAAATCAATTTTATATTCCTGGTTCTTCATCGCATTGGCATCAAACAATGTAGTTACTTTTTTGCCGGTATTATCATAAACATCAATTACGACATGCTCATCAGCCGGAAGTGTGAAGTAAATAGAGGTGCTATTTGCAAACGGGTTAGGATAATTGTTCACAGTAATTTCACTGGTTTCATTGTAAGCATTACCTGCAGGGTTTTGCTCCATTGTTCGCAATATAGTACATCCTGCGCACAAATTATTCAGTGTCCATTTAGTATTCTTTCCTGATTTGATAGTTTTTGCAATCACCATGCCTTCGAATTCGCTCTGTCTGGTATTTGTATAGTCTGAAACTTCAAACGTATAATCCAACTTACCCGGCTGACCAAGATAGAATACACCTTTTGCATGAGTACCTTCACTGAAAGATACATTATTTCCTACATAAAAAATAAAAGATTTCATTTCAGTATTAAGGTCAATGGATTTTCCACCGGATAACTCTGTTTTGACACGGACCTTACCACAAGGTGCTGTAAAATGGATTGATGCTCCCTGGCCAATGATAAGTTTATTCAAATTAATATCTTCCTGGGTAAATGTCAATGACGCATTTGTTCCAACTGTGATATTATTGTATAATGTTCCGGTTAATTCCATTGTTCCACTTGCAGGAACCACGACATCAACTGTTGATGTGTAAGGGTTTGCTTCAAAAACCGGTAAAATAACATTGGCGGGAGAAAGGATTACCTGTGGCACGGTGGACGAAATATCTACATTTACCTTGGGCGCTTTGGCAAAATTTCCCGAATAATTAATAAGTGGCGACTCTTCGAGTATATCAGCAAAACCGTCTGATTTGCTTACACCTAAAGCGCCATAATCCACTGTAGACTTCCTTAAAGTTACATTATCCTTACCAAACAACACATACGGCTGTATAAGGTTGGTGGGGTCAATGGATACAAGCACTGTGGTTGAAGTATCGCATCCCAAAGCATTGGTAACTGTTACAGAATATTCTCCGCCGTTAGGATCAGCAATAATATTCGGTGTGGTTTCACCTGTTGACCAAAGATATGTTGATGCCGGTGTACCGGTAACGACAGAAGTCAGGTTAAATGAGTTTTCGCAGAATAAACCGTTCTTATTTATAGCAACAGTGATAGGGGCGCTACGGGTTACTTTCTGAGTACACTGCTCCACTGTGCCATTGTTATGATAGACAGTCCATGTAACCAATGTAACGCCCAGGGGGAATACAGCTGGCTGATCGTTGGTAATACCAGCCACACCAGGAATCTCAGGAGGATATTGGTTTCTGAGGTTAAAGTTTTCTTCGCCATCGCACAGGACAATATCACCCGGACATACCCAAGTATAAGGGGGATCCACCGGACAGTTGCCGCAGAAATCGCCTTTATACCAATTAGTGTTTTCGCCGGAGTGAACACATTCAGCAACAAACACTCCTTTAAAAACCGCAGGCTGGGTAGGCTTTGAATTACTTATGTGCAGGTGATTGTACGAAGTATCCTGGTTGTGCTTGTTTTTAACATCGCCTAAAACAAAGAATCCTGACACATGTGCACCCTGATGAAAATTCACATTATCGCCGCAATAAAATATGATGGATTTATCGTCCGGATTGATGGTCACATTCTGACCTGCATTAATAAATTTTTTCATGCGTACCTTCCCGCATTGGGCAAATTTCAGAGTAGCACCGTCGGCAAGCTTAATGTGGTTTTCAATATTAATAACAGGCTTAGTAAACACTGCTGTTGCATTTTTACCTACATTGATTTCTTTATATAATGTGTCATTTAAAAATACTGTAGTTCCCTTAGGTACTTTTACAACTGTCGTTCCGGTATAAGGCATCGCTTCAAAAACCGGCAACTTAACATCTGCAGCGGAGTTAATTATGGTCGAAACCTGGCTCGTATTATCCATGGAAACATTGCTGCTTTTTATAAATGTTCCTGCAGAAGTTATTATAGAGCTGTTTTTGACTTCAAGTTTTCCTGTCCTGATGTTACCATCATCATCAACATCGTTGGTGATGCCCACTCCGCCTGAAAAAATTGAAGAATTATTGATTTGTGCATGAGTGCGGGCCAGGATCACAAAATTTGATAAAGCCGACTGGGGACATGAACTTACAGCAAAAGATGCCGTACTCTGACATCCGTTACTGCTTGTTGCCGTTACTGAATAAGTTGCCGGGGTTGCAACATTGATACTTGGGGTAGTTTCACCTGTCGACCAGGCATATGAGGTTGTTGCAGGGGTGGAATTACTATTGGCAGTAGAATTAATGCAATTTACAGGGACCACATCTTCGCTATTGTTACCTGTTTTGCTTGGGCTGGCATGAATATATGTGATGTCGGGCTTGCCAAAACCGGCAGCTCCGAAAGCGCTTTCCTTAATAGTAACTTCGTACCATACATCATAATCCCAATTGGGATAGCTCGGATTCGGAGTATAGTTAGCATCAGTGGCAGGGGAACTGAGTGGAAGAACATAACCATATTCATTGAAATTTTTATCCAACGATGTTGTAACACTGATTATATCGCTGACATTACCCATTACCATGCTGCCTTCACCGCCTGTTACTCCGAGACATTTGTATCCTGACGGAGAACCTGTGGATGCCGTGAAATAATCCATGTAAAACTGCATTTTCATTGAATTGTCCTTATCATATAAAGCCAATGCCAATTTGTCGGAACCAAGAAGATTGCTGAAGGTATGTCCTCTGGAACCCCAACCGATTGCGTTTTCGCCATAGGTATTATCAACAAATTCTTTGGAAAAGGTGGTACGAATGGTAATGGTATTATCATCATTAAAAGTCCATCGTGTCCATTTAATTGCGGCGTTCACCATGCTGGGATTCGTGGGACTTTCGAAACATAGCTGATTGGTGTCAGAGGGTGTCGGGCAGGAATAGGTGGAGGCATTTGCCATTAAAGTTACATTAGCATCAGGACAAAATTGAGAGCCTCTGTTTTCATAAATATCCACATTATATCCGTCGCAGCATGAAGCCGGAACTATCACACGAAAACTTTTATTTACTGTTTTTCCGAACGCATCGGTGGCTACAAAGGTATTCACTGTGTTAGTTCCTGAAGGAAATACCGAACCGGAAGGCAATCCTGCAGTCTGCGCCCACGTTACACCAGGGCAGTTATCTGTTGCCGTAACGCTATAAACAAAGGGAACATTGGCTGCTATTGTGGTATCGGAGGGGATGTATAGTTCTGGATTATCATCATCCATTGCAATAACTGTAAAGGTGCATGTTTTGACATTATTACCTCTATCTCTGGCTTCCCAGGTAATACTGTATGTGGAGCCAACCGGTACTATATCGCCCGGCAGCGGGCCAGTGCCCAATTTCTTTAAATTAAGAAACGCCGGACAATCATCATCGGCTACCACAATATAATCAACGGTAACCTCGCAGGTTGACAAGGCGTTTTTATTAATTACCGAATCCGGGCAGGTAATGGAAGGGGCAATAGTATCGTATATACTTATTAATAAGGTATCAAGAGAAAAATTACCGTATATGTCGGTGGCTTTGTAAACACAATATGTTGAATCAGGATTAAACAGTTCTCCACTGAGTTTACCGCTCAACAGTTCAATGGTAACCGGTTGTTTTGAATTATCATTTGCCGTAACATCATAATTAACATAGCGTCCGTTAGTTGTGTTTGCGCTTTTATG
The DNA here is from genome assembly GCA_018004645.1 of Bacteroidales bacterium. Lineage (GTDB taxonomy): Bacteria > Bacteroidota > Bacteroidia > Bacteroidales > CAIWKO01 > CAIWKO01. The sequence continues at coordinate 3,619 of JAGNBV010000078.1, read as the reverse complement.
AATGAACTTGTTAAGGTTGATATCGGGAGGCTGGTTATCAATAACCGTCACGTTAAAACTACCATAACCCATATTATTATCCACATCCTTTGCAGCATATCTCACCAGTGTAGTTCCAACGGGGAAAAAGGCCCCGCTTGGCAAGCCTGTCTCAAGATAAAGCGTGTCCAGCATACAATTGTCAGTTGCGGTAACCTGCGGATAATTGACAATAGCGCCATTGGTATCAGCATCAGTATTAACTGTGATATCCGGGCCACAGACAACCACAGGAGCTTCTTTGTCTTCCACGAGCACATAAACTTTTTGAAAACTCAGCTCATAATCAGTAGCATTATACACCCCTGTCCATTGGACACCCGTAAGACCTTTATTCAGGTGTATATTCAACAAACTCCCTGTTCCGGTACCGGTGGTGGCACCATCCAAAACATAAGTAAAAGTCCATTTGTTCTTTTCGAACAAACATGTTGAGGTTGAACCGGAAGCAATATCCAGGTTAATCAAGGGCGTTACCGTATAATAACACACGCCAGGATCCGTATAAGCGCTGCGGTCACCATTTTGGAAACTGAAACACCCCGGGTTTTGTGCACTTACATATTGATTCCAGGATAAAAGAATCATACTACACAAAAAGATAATAAAACTGCTGTATCGCAATTTTATTAAGGAAGAATGAGTAAATTTTTTCATTTCTTTAAAATTTAATTAATACTAAAAGTGATTTTGCAAATATACAATTATAAAATAAAAATGCAAGAAAATTGTTATTTATTTTATCGCCATATTTATACATTTAAATACATAAATAAAAATTATAAGCCCATATAATAGAGCATATTCACAATTTGAACTATGTTTAATTTGAAATTTTTAGCTTTTTTCAATAGTTAATTTTATGTTATTTTTTCATTTCGAATCTTTATAATTAATTTTTTAAATTAATATGATTATATTTATATATACTTTTCAACAAACTAATAATCAAGTATATATGATTTTTATTAAACCTTTTTTTCATTGCATTCAATTCTTTTAAAAAAATATTTACTAATTGAACATTTGAATAAAACAGTCGAAATGTATAAATTGTGTTTATCCCCACGGAACCTTAGCCAAAATCAAAACAATTTTACGCAATACAACCAGCAGGCATCCTCTAATCCGGGTTTACCAGGCAAAGCAATAGTACACAAACTCCTATTGCCTGATTTGGTTTAATTTTGCATACACAGATTATGATTATCTTCACCTGTTAGTTACCCCGCATGCCATAATAACAGTCACAGATACTTGTAAAAATATTTTTTCAACATCCCATGAAAATTTCTATTGAAAAATTTGTTTTCTTTCCAAAGTAATTGTATATTTGAACAATTAAGTAAAATAGTCGAAAACATAAAACTCTATGTATGGCCAACGGCAACAGCACTGCAATTAAAGACACAATACTGAAAGCAGCGCAGGAAGTTTTCAGTAAATATGGCTACAAAAAAACCACACTGGAAGATATCGCACAATACATAGGCAAAGGCAAGAGCGCACTTTATTATTATTTTAAAAGTAAACAGGAAATTTTCGAAGCGGTACTTGCTTATGAAATTGCACAAATGGGCGATGCATTGTTTTCCGCTGTGGAATCAGAAAAAAGTCCTCAACAAAAATTACGGCGGTATATCATCAAACGCATGGAATTATATCACCAACTGGCAAATTTCTACGGCGCCATACAGCAGGAATATGTCGAAAACCTTTCAGTCATTGAAAAAATAAGAGAACAATACGACAAATTGGAGTTACAGCTTATTTCTGATATCATCCGAAAAGGTGTGGAAGAGGGGAAATTTAAAAACCGTAATATCCCGCTAACGGCAAATGCCATTATTATTGCTATGAAAGGATTTGAATATGGGTTTTCAAAAGAAACAGACCTGAAAAAAATTGAAGACGACATCGATCAATTGCTGGAGGTACTTTTTTATGGAATTGTTGTAGTAAAAGAAAAAAAAATCAAGTCAAAACCATGAATTCTTTTTCAAAGCTTGTAATAAAGTTCAGGGCTCCGATCATTGCAGTATGTTTGCTGATTACGGGGCTTATGGCTTTTTTTCTGAAAGATATAAAGATCAACGCCGATATAACCACCTACCTGCCTGAGAGCGATTCGGTGGTGGCACGCTATAACGAGATCGGGCGAAATTATGCTTCGAACCTGATGGGCATCATCATTATGGAAGCCCAAGATGAGGTTTTTTCTGTGGAAACCATCCGCCACATCAATGAGCTGACCGTAAGTGCCAAACAAATACAGGGTGTTGAATATGTGGTCAGCCTGACCAACGTGCTGGATATAAAAAAAACAGATGATGGCTTTGAAATCGGCCGGCTTATTGACGAAAGCCAGTTGCCCGCCAACCACGAAGAGTGCACAAAAATTAAAAGTTATGTGTTGTCAAAATCCTTGTATAAAGGCCATCTGGTATCCTCCGACTCAAGATACACGGTGATTATTTGCAAGTTTAGTCCTGATTTTGATAAAAACAAGGTTTCCAAAGACATCAAAGCGATGGTTGCCTCGAAGAACTTTCCCGAAAAATTCTATTTCGAAGGCCTGCCTTACCAACTGTTAAGTATCATGGATTTTGTCAAAAGAGACTTGTTGTTGCTCACACCACTTATCGTACTCATCCTCAGTCTTATTTTGTTTGTAAGTTTCCGGTCGGTGCGAGGCGTGGTGGTCCCGGTTATCGGTGTGGGGATGGGGGTTATCTGGAGTCTGGGACTGATGAGTGTATTCAACATCCGCTTGTCGCCTATTTCAGATGCAATTCCAGTGGTATTGTTTTCGGTGGGTTGCGCATACGGGATCCATGTGTACAATCGTTTCCGGATGGTGGTGCGCACTCCTGAAAATAAACTCCGGCAGTCGGCCGAAGCACTGAGCAGGATAGGAACCGCCGTGCTGCTGTCAGGCATAACCACTGTGATGGGCTTTTTATCCTTTATTTTTGGGGCCTACCTGAATATTATTTTTGAGTTTGGTGTTTTTGCCGCCCTGGGCGTGTTGTTTATCCTCATTCTTTCCATTACATTTATTCCTGCGCTTTTGTCGTATTTTCCTGTCGAAAAAATCCATAAAATAAATTCACGCTACAGAATCTATAATCCGCTCGACACATTTCTGACCAAACTTGCCGATGTCATAATCTCTCACCCCAAAAAAATACTGGTGGTGTCCGGCATTTTCCTGTTGGTGATGGCAGCAGGTATTCCTTTCCTGAAAAACAAAATTGATATACTGAACTATTTCAGGCCGCATACCGACATCCGTGTTTCTGCCTCCATAATGAATAACGAGTTTGGGGGCTCACTGCCCTTAATGGTTCGTGTGCGCGGCGACATACAGGATCCTGTTACGCTGATAAAAATGAAAAAAGTAAAGGATTTTCTCGAAAAACAACCCGAGATCCGGAACGCTTCGTATGTAGGTGATTTTCTTGAAGAAATGAACGACTGTATGGGCGAAGGCAAATGCCTGCCCGACACCCGCGAAAAAGTTGCCAACCTGTTGTTTCTTATCGAAGGCGACGAGATGCTGAAACAAATGATTAATGCG
>JAGNBV010000205.1 GCA_018004645.1 Bacteroidales bacterium | reverse complement strand
AATCATCGAAACCCCATATTTTCTGCCCGGTTTCTACTTGAGAAAACTGCTTATGGATGCCGGCAAAAGAGGCGTTGATGTAAAAGTAATCATACCCAAACAATCGGATGTAACCCTGGTGGACATCTTACGAAATAAATACCTGGGATTGCTCCATAAAAATAACGTACAACTGCTGATGTATAAACCCAACAATCTGCACTCCAAGATGATGCTGGTGGACAATGAGGAATTTTTTTTCGGCACGTCCAATTTTGATTATCGCAGTTTCCGGTATATGTATGAAATAATGCTTTGGGGGAAAGACCCCAATTTGCTGCAAGACCTGGCGGTACACAACAATAAAACCCTTGAAAACTGCGACAGTTTTAATTATGAACTTTGGAAAAGCAGACCCATCATGCAAAAATTTTTCGAAAACCTGCTGATACCCTTCCGCCACCTTTTATGATTATCAGGGTAAGCCCTGCATAATAACCCTTCCGGAAGTATAGTAGTGTTTTTTGTAGTATTCTTCATCGAGATTATTGACAATTACGCCTTTTTTGGTGGTAGCATGAATAAATTTATTCTCTCCCAGATAAATACCCACATGCGACACCTTGTTATTATCAATTTTAAAAAAAACAAGATCACCGGCCTTCAATTGGTTTTTGCTTATTTCAGTAACATTTTTAAGCTGATCGGCCGAACTCCTGTACATGGAAATATTGTACACCTCCTTAAATACCGAACTTACCAATCCTGAGCAATCTGTTCCCTGTTTGGTGTTTCCTCCGTATTTGTATGGAACGTTGAGCCAGCCGGCCAAACATGAAACCATTTTTATATCTTCATCGCCCTTGAAATTTACACCAAGCTTCGCTGCATAGTCTTTCAGCAAACCGGTATTGGCATTATCATGATCCTTGCTTTCCTTATGGGTTACAGGCCTGCGGTGCCGGGTAGTTGTGCACGAAGAAAACACCATCATTCCTGACAAAACGATGCCTAGCAAAATAACATGATAGCGTCTCATTATCAATACTTTATATTGCAAAAATATAAAATAAAAAGGAGGCAGCCAGGCTGCCTCCTTTTATTTGCCAACAACGCTATGTTAACTAATGGCTATTTGCCTTTTTATTTTGGTCTTTTCTTCCTCTCTCTTAGGCAGATGCAGGCAAAGAACACCATTTTTGTACTCGGCATTGATTTTTTCATTATCGATGCTCTTGGGCAACATAAACGAACGGCTGAAGCTGCCGAACACAAATTCCTTGCGGGTGTAGTTTTTGTTGCTTTCTTCATTTTCTTCTTTCTTTTCCGATGAAATCGTCAGCATGTTGTTTTCCACATCTATCCTGAAATCTTCTTTGTTCATGCCTGGCACAGCCAGTTCGAGTTCATAAGAATTTTCGTTTTCGACAATGTTGGCCGCAGGAACGCTGCAATGCTGCCTGTTGAAGAAATTCAATGAATCGTTTTCAAAAAAACTGTTCATCAAATCTGAGAATGTTGGCTCGTTGTTTAATCTGATAAGTTTCATGGTTTTATCCTCCAAATTTTACGTTAATTAATTTTAATGTTTGCAAAACTGTTTTCTCAAACTTTATGCAAAACTTCATGAAAAAGACACATTTTTGATTTAAATTACTTATTATCTGATTGTTACATTAATATTTTTCAAAAAACACAACAAGTCATATTGGCAGCAATTACACCGTTATTAATGCCATATTGACATCAAAAATTAGACACAGACTCTTATATTATTGAATATGTGTTATTTAACAAAACGCCTTATTTTACGATGTTGTCATAGCTTTTCGGAGAAAAATGCCGCTATTATTCCCTCAGGGAGCCTCATTTTAATACAAATAACAAGGTAATGTGCGCTATTTTTTCGTATCTTTACAAAAACAATACGATGAAGCATTCCTCTTTGCGAAAAAAGCCGTTTTGCATGCTCCTGGCGATGCAGAAGCACATTATTTGCGGGCAATTACTTATCTTTACACCATTATCCATTCATTGAACGGCGAAATGACTGCTGCCGAAAAAAAACAGATTTTATCAGACATGGATTTTGCCGTATCGGTAAATGTAAACGAATCATTTTATTACAAAGAACGGATGATGATAAGAAGCATGTTTCTGGATTATGCCGGCGCCTGCGAAGATGCCAAAAAGTACCGGTCGCTGGAAGGCAGTGCCGGCGACGAATATGTTATGGAGTATTGCTATTAATTTAAAAATATGATAAAAAAAATTACGCTGCTGATAGTGATATCGTTAACCATTTCTCATTCAAATGCCCAGAAATTCGGGGGTGGATTTTTTGCCGGTATCGCGGCTTCGCAGATTTCCGGCGATCAACTTTCGGGGTTTTACAAAGCCGGACCTTATGTGGGAGCCTTTTCCAACTTTGCCTTTAATGAAAAATCGGCCCTGCAACTAGAATTGTATTACATTCTTAAAGGCAGCAGCAAAAATCAACGGCCAAAAATCAATGATTACAGCATCTATAAGCTAAATCTTCATTATATCGAATTAAGCCTCTTGTATAAATGGCAGTTTTCAAAGCGGTTTTGGCTTGAAACCGGCCCGGCGCTAGGCGTACTGATGAAAAATAATGGAATTGAAAAAGACGAATTTGGCACTGTGTATGATTCGCAGCGACCTCGTTTTAACAAGCTTGATTTCAGCGGTCTGGCTGGTTTAGGAATCAACATTACCGGCCATTTGAAAGCCAATATTCGCTACCAAAACTCCATTATTCCGGTTCGTGGCTCGGAAATTCCATACTGGAGAATTCAAAAACGCTGGCAATTCAGCAGCAGTATAACCATATCGGCCATTTACGAGATATGAGCAGAAAAAAAATTGTTATCGGAATTACAAGCGCCAGTGGCGCCATTTATGCAGAAAAACTGGTCAAACGGCTTCATTCGTATCATGACCAAATTGCCGAAATGGGGATAGTGCTTT
>JAGNBV010000204.1 GCA_018004645.1 Bacteroidales bacterium | reverse complement strand
TAATTCTATTGCGGCCTGTAGAACATTTTAACACCACAAATGTCCATTATCCCAACAATAAGATTTTAAACCCACAAGAAAATATGAAGCGACAATTTAAAGCCGTATTACCATATTTTCTTTGCCGGCACTAGGGGCGAACAATTCGTACGATTTTTTTAGCTTAGTAGTTTTCTTCTTTAAGCTGCATGAATGATTTCGGGTGCAGACAGGCAGGGCATGTTTCGAGGGCCTTGGCCGATTCGTAAACATAACCGCAGTTGAGACACTTCCACCATACCTTACCGTCTTTCATAAAAACTTTGTCTTCCGACATGTTCTGCAAAAGTTTCAGGTAGCGTTTTTCGTGTTCGGCTTCCACTTTGGCAATCATCTTATATGCCGTGGCAATTTCCATAAAACCTTCTTGGGCTGCGATTTCGGCAAACTGAGGATAGAGGTCGGTCCATTCTTCGTGTTCGCCTTCGGCAGCGGCTTTGAGGTTTTCCATAGTGGTGCCAATTACTCCGGCAGGATATCCGGCAGTAATTTCTACCATGCCGCCTTCGAGGAATTTAAAGAAACGTTTTGCGTGTTCTTTTTCCTGCAGGGCTGTTTCGGTAAAAATGTTGGCAATTTGCTCGTAGCCTTCTTTGCGTGCCACGCTGGCAAAAAACTCGTAACGGTTGCGTGCCTGCGATTCGCCGGCAAATGATTTTAACAGGTTCTGTTCTGTCTTGGTTCCTTTTAATGATTTTGTCATAGTTTTATATTTTTGGGTGATTAAACTTCAATAAAAGCGTCTTTTCCGGCGCCACACAGCGGACAAACCCAATCATCGGGAAGGTCTCTGAATTTTATGGCCTCCACGTTGTCATCATAGATATACCCGCATACACAGCACTTGTACTTCTTTTGGGTTTCGACAGTGCCGCTTTTTTCTAATTTGTCTTCATCGATATAAGTTGGCGCATTTTTGGGCGATAATCCTTTTTTTACCTGCCTGTAGTATTGGTAGGTGATGGGTTCTTTTGAAACATCAATGGTGTCGGCCTGCACCAGGTCGCCGATAAACATCAGGTGGGTTCCCAGGTCGATGGTCTGCACTATTTTACATTCAAGAAACGCATTGCTGTCGTTCAGCACTATCGGCACACCGGTTTCGCCGTATCTGATGGAAAGGCCTTCCAGTTTGTTAAAATCCCTGCCGCAACGATACCCAAACCTGCTGAAAATATCTGGCGAAGTGTCTGTGTGTAAAACACTTACGGAGAAGTTCCCCGTGTTTTGCATGATTTCTGCCGTATAGTTATTTTTATTGCAACATGTGGCAAACCGTTTAGGCTCGGAAGTTACCTGAAATACTGTGTTGGAAATATATCCATTGCCGCATTCCTCATCACCCGAGCATACAATGTACAGGCCATAAGTAATGGAATGAAGCGCTTCGAAATTTACCATGCGAAAAATTTGACTGCAAGATACAAAAATTTTGCATATGATAGAATATAACTTTTATGGGTTAAATCTTTTTTTGAGGTGGCACAATTAAATGTAGATTTCTCATTTTGCTTCGCTGCCTGCCCGACGCCTGACCGCCAAGCTTGGCGGTTCAGGCGGGCACCCGGAATGACTATTAGTTAAATTACGTTTTGTATTATGCACTTTTTATTAATCAAGGTTTTTTCCTAATCAAAAACCGATTAATACCAGAAACAGAACGGCTTTTGATTGCCTTATTTATGGTACTTTTGGCTTGACCCCCGACGATGCTGTCGGGGCAGGCCAAAAGTACCCAAAAGGTCAAGAAAATATATGTCGAACCCTGCCTGACCGGCAGGCAGGCTTCGCACAAGCCACTCCCTGACACCGCCATATTTTCTGGCCACCGCACTGTTGCTGCTACGCAGCAATTCGAACCGCTCCAACAAACATTTCGCCTGGTCACAAACATTTATCGTTTTTTATTGCCGTTAAGTTCATTTTGAAATTAATGGCTTGCAAAAGTTGAGTTATTAACTTAAGTTTCCATTATGCTTCCATTAGTAATATAGGGTTTTCTTAATCATAGCCCGGTTAAATGTTTGCTTATAGCACAAGTGCTTGTTAATAGCGGCGCGGTGGCCATTCCCTGTCGTGCGGCGTGGGCGTGCTGTGAATGAAAAAAACTTGGAAAATCAAAAAAGGCCCCGCCAATTGCGGGGTTTCCCGACACGAAGTAGTCGGGACTACTTTTTTAGATTTTCTTGTTTTTTTCAGAGCGGGAGGAAGCATTCGACAGGGAGGTCTTTTTTTAGTACTTTTTTGGACAAGCAAAAAAGTACATGAAAACATTTATTGTGTCGGTTTGAACCATTCCTGACCTGGTGAGAGAGCGCGGAAGCATATGTTATGACATGGTTTTCCGCCCTTATAACAGGCTTTAGCATGACGGGCAGGTTTGGTAACTTTTTTCCGTTTGCATGCGGGAGTATGACTGCGCTCAGCCATGCGTTGAATTATGTCATTCTCCAACTCCGAACTTTCCCTTGCAGGCCGCTCTTCGAAACGGACGCCATCACACAGGCCACTCCTGGAGTCCGGCTCAGAGTGACCTGCATTTTGACAAGGTTTCCCGCTGTTATAACCGGCGTTAGCATGACGGGCGGGTTTGGTAACTTTTTTCCATTTGCAAGTGGGAGTATGACTTCGCGTGGTCATGTGCTGAAGCAAGTCATGCCCCCACTACAAATGTTGCTTATTAGCCCTCCCGACCCACACTCTGATCTGCTGTCCACAACGTCCACGCACATTCACAAATTTAACTTCATTCATTTATGAATAGGTCAGGCTAATTTTAACTGAATTGCGGAAGTTGAGTTATTTAAAATAAAATAGTCTCTTTCAGCACCTCAAAAAATGATTGAGTACTTTTATAAAAAAATTAATAATTTTGTCAGATATTTGATGTGAATAAAAACAAACTTATGGAAGTAAATGATGAACTGAAGTTGAAG
>JAGNBV010000203.1 GCA_018004645.1 Bacteroidales bacterium | reverse complement strand
GTTTCATACTGTCATATAGCCCGTTGTATATGTCGAAGGGCCGAACGCACTATCGCCCGGGTGGAGCTTTCGGAAAAAAAACAAAAGCAAACGCTGAAATACATCAACCGTTTATCGGATTATTTATTTGTGCTGGCCCGTTTTATGGCTGCCGAACTCGGAATAAAAGAAATTTTCAGAGCAAATCAAAAATAATTTCATCCTTACTCAATATTTGTGGCAGCACTATCGTTATGCTAGAGGAATTGGAGTTTTAGGCGAATACCCTACCGGAATAATGGGTTAATAAATAAAAATAATTAAGGATAGCAAAATAATACTTGACTTTTTATTATCAATTATTATATTTTTGCAAAAAATTTTAAACCAGGAAATATGTATTGGACTTTAGAATTAGCATCAAAATTAGAAGATGCGCCCTGGCCGGCAACCAAAGACGAGTTGATTGATTATGCCATGCGGACCGGGTTGCCATCAGAAGTTATTGAAAATCTTAAAGAAATTGAGGATGAAGGAGAGATTTATGAAAGTATTGAAGATATCTGGCCTGATTATCCTACCAAGGAAGATTTTTTCTTTCATGAAGACGAGTATTGATATTCATTAGGTTAACACCGATACGGAGCTTCCTCAGGGAAGCTTTTTTTGTTTTTTGTTAAAAATTTTTTTCGCTTTATTTGGTTTTTCATAAAAAATGTATTTACTCACCCGCTGAATAAATAAAATGCTTGCAAGATTTGTGAGCCTTTTTCATTTTTTTTTAAAATTTTGGTATTACATTCCACAAATTAGTATTAATTTTGGGAATCAAATCCCAATATTTATGATTAAGCGTATTTCGTCCGGTCTTATAAGAGGTAAATTAAAATCAGGCAAGGCTTTGATAATCCTTGGAGCAAGGCAAACAGGTAAAACAACATTACTGAATCAACTGTTACAAGACAACACCGATATAGCTTGGCTGACCGGCGATGACCCTGATGTTCAGAGAGTTTTTGAACAAGTTACCTCAGCGCGCCTGAAAACATTATTTGCAGGAAAAAAAATTATTGTTATTGACGAAGCACAGAGAATTGCCGATATTGGTATTAAATTAAAACTGATAACGGACCAAATGAAAGATGTACAGCTTATTGCTACCGGTAGTTCTGCTTTTGAACTTGCAAACCGCATCAATGAGCCATTGACGGGAAGAAAATGGGAATTTCAGCTTTTCCCGATTTCCTTTCAGGAAATGGCAAACCATCATGGCTTGCTCGAAGAAAAACGTTTATTACCGCACAGACTCGTATATGGTTATTATCCGGAAGTAGTAACGAAACCCGGAGATGAAAAAAACGTGCTTAAACAACTTACCGACAGTTATTTGTATAAAGATATTTTAATGTGGGAGCGAATACAAAAACCCGAAAAGCTCATCCGCTTGTTGCAGGCACTGTCTTTCCAGGTTGGAAGCCAGGTATCTTATCACGAACTTGGGCAACTTACAAATCTGGATAATAAAACTGTAGACAAATATATAAATCTGCTTGAGCAGGTATTTATTATTTTCAGGCTTGGCTCTTTTGCCAGAAATTTACGTAGTGAATTAAAAAGCAGCCGGAAAATATATTTTTATGATAACGGTATCAGAAATGCACTGATAGCAAATTTCAACCCGCCCGAATTACGGCAGGATATAGGCGCATTATGGGAAAATTTTTTGATGGCCGAACGGATAAAATACCTTCATTATTATAATGTTTGGGCAAACCGGTATTTCTGGAGGACTCATGCACAGCAGGAAACAGATTACATCGAAGAACGGGATGGGAAATTATTCTGTTTTGAATTCAAATGGAGCCCTAAAGCAAAATACAAATTTTCGAAAACATTTTCTGAAGCTTACCCTGATGCCATAAAAGAAATAATCCATCCGGATAATTTTGAAAGTTTTCTTGGAATAAAATAACAAATAGCAAGTCAGAGTGTGACTTGAAGTCACGCTCTGACTAAAAACCAAAAGGCTTGCAGGATTTGTGAGCCTTTTTTTTGAAATCTGCCATCTCCGGTTTTTCTTGAATAAATCCCCAAACCTGTGTAACTTTGCACAGCTTTTTTATTAAAAAAATCATGGAAACAGTCGTCAGCGGTATCCGGCCTACCGGAAATTTACACCTCGGGAATTATCTCGGGGCTTTAAAAAACTTTGTAAAAATGCAATATGAAAATAACTGCTATTTTTTTATTGCCGATTATCATTCGCTTACTACCCACCCCACTCCTGCCGACCTGCACAGCAATGTCCGGAATGTGCTGGTAGAATACCTTGCCTGCGGCCTTGACCCTGAAAAAGCTACTTTGTACATTCAAAGCGATGTCCCCGAAACTGCCGAACTATACCTGTTTCTTAACATGAACGCTTATATGGGTGAGCTGGAACGCTGCACTTCTTTCAAAGATAAAGCGCGCACACAACCTGAGAATATCAATGCCGGGCTTCTCACATACCCCACGCTGATGGCGGCCGACATCATCATTCACAAAGCGGCTATGGTACCTGTAGGAAAAGACCAAGAACAACATCTTGAGATGACCCGGACATTTGCAAAACGCTTTAACCGGCTTTACAAAGTAGAATACTTTCCCGAACCTGTTGCTTATAACTTTGGGCAAAACCTTGTAAAAATACCCGGTCTCGACGGTAGTCTGAAAATGAGCAAATCCGATAACGAAAACTCATGTATTTTTCTTGCCGACACTGCAGATGTGATCCGTAAAAAAGTAATGAAAGCCGTAACCGATGCCGGGCCCACCGAGCCAAACTCCACCAAACCGCCGGTCATAGAAAACCTCTTCAGCCTGATGGCGGTGGTCTCGAAAGAAGAGACCATAGAACATTTCGATGAACTTTACAATAATTGCAGTATACGTTATGGCGACCTGAAAAAACAATTGGCCGAAGATATGATAGCCTTTGTGTCTCCGATTACAGAAAGAATCAAAGCGCTGGCCTCCGATAGCGATTACCTGCACAAGGTTGCCTGTATGGGGG
>JAGNBV010000077.1 GCA_018004645.1 Bacteroidales bacterium | reverse complement strand
GCACATTCAATCCAGGTGAAAAGATAAAAAAGTTAAATGAGAAAAAATCAATATTGGCCGCATTCATTAAGGGCCAGAGTAGCCAAATAACCTATTTTCCCCGTTTGGTACCGCTACAAACCAGTTAACGCGCGTACCGCTAGGATTGATTATTTTTTAATCCTTATAATTCTCAGCAATTTTCCGTAAGGTTACGATTTCGCGCCATTTTTTCCGGGCTTCGATGGCAGGCGAACCAAAATATACTTTACCGCCTTCCACTGACTTGTCAATGGCAGAGGTAGCCAGCAACACAGCACCTTTTCCAACTACTATATCCTTGTTTATCATAACCTGTGCCCAGATACATACTTCGTCTTCGATGATTGTAACACCTGCAATGGCCGAATGTGCACCTATCAGGCAGTGTTTGCCAACATGGGTATCATGCCCTATCTGCACGTGATTATCAAGTTTGGTCCCCTTACCGATAATGGTATCGCCGGAAACGCCTTTATCTACGGCGCAAAGAGCCCCGATCTCCACATCATCTTCGAGAATAGTCCTGCCGCATGATTCCATCTTTTCATAATGGGTGGGCCTCCGCTTAAAGTAATAGGCATCGCCGCCAATTACCGAATTGGACTGTATAATGACATTGTTGCCAATTATGGTATGATCATAAATGCTGACATTGGGATGTATAATGCAGTTTTCGCCTATAGTAACATGATTTCCGATAAATACGCCGGGTTGAATAATTGTACCCTGACCGATGGTGGCTGTATCGCTGATATGTTTGGCGCAGGGTTCAAAGGGACGGAAACGGGCAACAATTTTATTGTAATCCCGAAAAGGATCATCAGATATTATCAAAGCCTTACCGTCAGGAGGGGTAACATCTTTATTGATGATAATGGTGGAAGCCTCGGAATTCAGCGCTTTATCATAATATTTATGAAAATCCACGAAGGTGATATCCCCCGGTTCTACCATATGAATCTCGTTGATTCCGGTAATTTTATGTTCGTCATCGCCCAGGTATTTTCCGTTTAAAAAACCGGCAATTTCTTTTAAGGTATAGCTTTTTTCAAATTTCATATTATCGGTCTTAATCCAATGCTTCCAACTTATCCTTTTACCCGTTCATAATAAGTATGCGTACGGGTATCTATTCTGATTTTTTCTCCTATGTTGATGAAGAGTGGTACATCCACGGTAGCTCCCGTTTCGACGGTGGCATGTTTCAGGGTGTTGGTAGCAGTATCTCCTCTCAGTCCGGGTTCGGTATAAGTAATCTCAAGCTCCACAAAGGCAGGTAATTCGCACGACAGAGGGCGTTCGGTATCGGCATGAAACATTATTTCAACGCGTTGCCCTTCCTTAAGCAGATCATAAGATTCGATAAGCTCTTCCATGATGTTTACCTGTTCGAATGTTTCGACATGCATGAAATTATATCCGGTATCGTCTTTGTACAAATACTGATAAGGCCTTCTTTCCACCCTTGTTACTTCAATTTTTGTCCCGGAATTAAAAGTATTGGCAAGAACTTTTCCGGTAGTAAGACTTTTTAATTTTGTGCGGACAAATGCTCCGCCCTTACCAGGTTTAACATGCTGAAATTCTACAACAACATACAAGTCGTTATTAAATTCTATACACAAGCCGTTTCTTAAATCTGCGGTAGTCGCCATAAATGTTTTGTTTTTTTGAAAATTTCGTGCAAAAATAGACAAAAAATCTAAACGACAAGCAGTAATTTTACAAGAGTAGAATTGACGGTAAAACGAAAATAATTTATTGATTTTCAACAAAAAAACTGAAACAGGCCGAATTTGGGTCAAACCAAAGGCCCCTTCGCAGACATAGTATTAATCCTCTTTTTAATATTTGTCAGGTAAAACACAATTTTATTATAGGGTAACACACACGATAATTTCTTTTGAATATTTTTAAATCATCAATATTATTATTTCATTATTTTACATATTGCGCGTTCATCAATTAATGTAATTACCTAATAGTGTATGTGGTAGCAAGGCAAAAATAAAGTTATTTTAATTTATCAACAACAGTGTTTTAAACCCCCAAATTTTCTACTTTTACAAAAGTAAAAATGCAACGCAATTCATAAAAAAAATCATGGCCAATTTCACTCATTTACATGTTCACACCCAATATTCTATACTCGACGGAGCATCGAATATCGCAAAACTGATCCAGAAGGTCAAAGACACGGGGATGACAGCCATTGCCATTACCGACCATGGCAATATGTACGGTGTAAAAGAATTTCACAATATAGCGACTAAAAATCAAATTAAACCTATCCTGGGCTGCGAAACTTATGTGGCAGCCAAAGGCCGGGCCGACAAATCTGATTCTGACGACCGGTCGGGATTTCACCTGATTTTGCTCGCTAAAAACGAACTGGGATATAAAAACCTATGCAAACTGGTTTCGCTGGCCTTTATCGAAGGCTTTTATTACAAGCCCCGCATCGATTGGGAGTTGCTCGCCCAGTACCACGAGGGATTGATAGCCTCCACAGCCTGCATCGCCGGAGAAGTCCCTTACCATATTTTGAATAATGATATTGAAAAAGCAGAACAAAAAATTCTGGATTTCAAAAACCTTTTTGGAGAAGACTTTTATCTGGAACTGATGCGGCACAAATCGGGCGACCCCAAAATTGACGATGAAGTATTTGCTCAACAACAAATTGTAAACAAGGCTCTTATAGAACTCTCCCATAAACACCAGGTAAAACTTATTGCTACCAATGATGTGCATTTTATCAATGCGCAGGACGCCGAAGCCCACGACCATCTTTTGTGCATCAATACCGGAAAACTGATCAGCGATACGCAGCGACTGAAATATACAAAACAGGAATTTTTAAAAACACCGGAAGAAATGTCAGCTCTGTTTGCTGATATACCTGAAGTGATTGAAAATACACAAGAAATAGTAGACAAGATTGAGAATTACAAGCTCAACAAGGATCCTATTTTGCCCGACTTCCCGCTTCCTGAAGGTTTTTCCAACAATTACGACTATCTGGAGTACCTTACTTATGAAGGTGCCAAAAAACGCTATTCCGGGATGACCGATGAGTTAAAGGAACGCATTGAATTTGAGTTGTCTGTGATAAAAAAGATGGATTTTGCAGGATACTTCCTTATTGTCAATGACTTTATCAATGCCGCGCGTGAAATGGGCGTGTGGGTTGGGCCCGGACGAGGATCTGCTGCCGGATCCGTGGTGGTTTATTGCCTTGGCATCACCGATCTCGACCCACTTCGATACGGATTGCTTTTCGAGAGGTTTCTCAATCCCGATCGTATCAGCATGCCCGATATGGATATTGATTTTGATGAAGACGGCCGTGAAAAAGTAATCAACTGGGTGGTGGAAAAATATGGAAAATCGCGGGTGGCACAAATCATCACCTTCGGGACCATGGCCTCAAAGATGGCTATCAGAGACGTTGCCAGGGTGGAAAATCTTCCGCTACCGGATGCTGACAGGCTGGCAAAAATGGTTCCTGTCGGAGTAAAAGATTTAAACGAGGCTATTACCTCCACCAAAGAATTAAAACAAGCTAAAGACTCCACTAACCCGCTGATAGCCAAAACCATTAAATATGCCGTGGAACTCGAAGGATCCGTCCGGCACACCGGGATACACGCCTGCGGGGTTATCATTGGCAAGGATGACCTGATAGACCATATTCCTTTGTGCACCTCCAAAGATTCAGATTTGATGGTTACCCAATACGAAGGCGCCCACGTGGAATCTGTCGGGTTGCTCAAAATGGATTTCCTGGGCTTGAAAACCTTATCAATCATGAAAGACTGCCTGGAAAACATCAAGCATTCCCAGGGTATTGATTTTGACCTCAACGCTATTCCTCCCGACGATGCCGAGACCTTTGAATTGTTCAGCAAAGGAAATACGACAGCCGTTTTTCAGTTTGAGTCGGACGGTATGAAAAAGCACCTTCGCGAACTGAAACCCAACCGGTTTGAAGATCTTATAGCCATGAACGCCCTTTACCGCCCGGGGCCAATGGATAACATCCCAAGTTATATCCGCCGGAAATTCGGCAAAGAACAAGTTGTGTACGATCATCCCCTGATGGAGGAAAGCCTCAAAGATACATATGGTATTACAGTATATCAGGAACAAGTCATGGAACTATCGCGCAAGATGGGAAACTTCACCCGCGGTGAAGCCGACCAGCTTCGCAAGGCCATGGGCAAGAAAAACATTTCCCTGATGAATGAACTACACCCAAAATTTCTCAAAGGATGCGAGGATAATGGGATATCGGCCGCTATAGTAAACAAAGTATGGGACGATTGGAAAGCTTTTGCTCAATATGCTTTCAACAAATCGCACTCGGCATGCTATGCCATCACCGCATACCGCATGGCTTATCTGAAGGCACACTATCAGAACGAATTTATGGCTGCGGTGCTAAGCCGCAATGTTTCCAATATCGACGAAATCACCTTTTTGATCGATGAATGTAAAAAGCTTGGCATACAGGTACTTGGACCTGATGTGAACGAAAGTCAGATTAAATTCACTGTAAACAGTAAAGGCGAAATTCGCTTCGGCCTGGCCGCCATCAAAGGCCTGGGAAATGCCGCCGTTGACACTATTATTGATGAACGCAGAGCCAATGGGGATTTTAAAAATATTTTCGATTTCATGAACCGTGTTAGTCTGCGCACTGTGAATAAAAAAAGCATCGAAGCCCTTGCGATGGCGGGAGCCTTCGACAGTATGGACATCCACCGCGCACAGTTTTTTTACAAATCGCCCAACGAAGACACTACCTTTCTGGAAAAAGTCATCAAACACATAACCCTCATACAAAACAAACAAAACACCTTGCAGCAATCGCTTTTCGGCGAAAGTGAAGATACCGCCATCCCCGACCCCGAACTTCCTGCCTGCGAACCGTGGGGCACCGTTGAAAAACTCAACCACGAAAAAAACATCATCGGGTTTTACATGTCAGGCCACCCTCTGGACAACTACAAAATTGAATTGAAGTTTTTCACCAATTTTACACTCGACAAATGCGATAATCTTAAAGCGATGGCCGGCAGAGACATACGCTTTGGCGGCATGATAATAAACGCCGGGCATAAAATAAACAAAAACAACAAGCCCTTCGGGTATTTTGAACTGGAAGACTATACCGGAACCACAAAACTAAATCTGTGGGGCGAGAATTATGACAAATACAAGCACCTGCTCGAGATTGGGAAATGCATATTTGTATCCGGGAAAATAGACCAGCGCGGTTGGAATAACAAAGATAAAAATCCCGACCAGCCCATAGAATACGAAATCAAAGTCGTTTCGATTGAACCGCTTTACAGTCTTATGGAAAAAAAAGCTAAAGAAGTAACCCTTTTGGTGAGTCTCGATACGATTTCCCCACAGTTTATCAGCTACATGAAACAACTTGTAGCCACATATCCCGGCCAGGTAAAACTAAAAATACAAATTGTGGATGAGGACGAAAGTATTGCGCTGGATATGCTATCGCGCAAGTACAAAGTTAGCTGCGACGGATTTTTAAAGGAACTGGAAACAATTAACGGCATCAAATATAAACTGAATTGATAAATAGTTATTTTTGTAAAAAATTAAACAAACAAAATTTATGGCACACGAAATTACCGACAACAACTTTGACCAAATGGTTTCAAATTCAGATAAAGTGGTTATGCTTGACTTTTGGGCTGAATGGTGCGGCCCCTGCCGGATGATTGGCCCTATTGTTGAAGAATTGAGCAGGGAATATGATGGAAAGGCTATTATTGGTAAAGTGAATGTAGATGAAAACCCCGGTATTACTGCAAAATTAAAAATACGGAACATCCCCACCCTGTTGTTTTTTAAAAATGGCGCCGAAGTGGATAAAATAGTCGGAGCCGCTTCAAAAGCAAGTATTGCAAGCAAACTAAACAGTTTATTATAACATTTTTGCACAGAGGCAAACAACATGCCTGTCACCATTGATCAGAAACTTGTCCAATCTTTTGGCAACCTTGAATTAATAGCCAAACAGGTTGTAGAAGGTTTTATTACCGGCTTGCATAAAAGTCCGTTTCATGGCTTTTCTGTAGAGTTTTCGGAACACCGCCCTTACAACCAGGGAGAGTCGATACGTCATATCGACTGGAAACTTTTTGGCCGGTCGGATAAGCTGTACACCAAACGCTTTGAAGAAGAAACCAACCTTCGTTGCCAGATAATCATCGACAACTCTTCTTCAATGTATTACCCGGTGACAAAAGATATTTCTGTATCCAATCCCAATAAAATCATTTTTTCAATTTATGCAGCAGCCTCACTGATATATCTGTTGCGGCTCCAGCGTGATGCCGTCGGGTTGAGCATATTTTCCGAAAAAGTAGAGGAACATCTGTCGGCTCACTCCACCATAACACATCAGAAAGTCATCTACCAAAGTCTCGAAAAAATGATGCACCCTTTTATAGAGGGCGGAAATAAAAAGACTTTTGCAGCAGAAGCGCTGCACGACATTGCCGAAATGATCCACAAACGCTCGCTTGTGGTTATTTTTAGCGATATGATGGAAAGCAATACCGAAACAAACGAACTTTTTGCTGCGTTGCAACATCTGAAACACAACAAACATGAGATTATCCTGTTTCATGTTACCGACAAAAGCAAAGAACTTGATTTTAGTTTCGATAACAGGCCATACCGGTTTATTGATATGGAAAGCGCCGAAGAAATAAAGCTAAACCCCGCAGAGATCAAAGACCGCTATCTTGAAGCCATCAATCATTTCCGCAACGAATTAAAATTACGGTGCAGTCAATACCATATCGACCTGGTAGAAGCCGATATCAACCAGGGATTTCACCATGTACTGCTATCCTACCTGCTGAAAAGAAAAAGAATGTTCTGATGCCTTTTATTTCTGCTGGCAAGAACCAAGGTTAATGATCAATGATTAGCTTAGCTGCAAAAAAATCTTTTGTAGTTTCAAAATAAACCAGATACAATCCCTGTCTCAAAAAAGAAAAGTCGAGCAACTGCCCTTCTCCGACAGCCATATCGGCAGCATAACACAAAATACCGGTAGCGGTAAAAATTTTCACCTTCGTTATTGATGTCATATCGTGTTCGCCTTGCGGGATTATAAAAAATCTGCCGTCCGAAGGGTCGGGAAACAGCACAAGCGTGTTATGCTGTGGTGTATTAGTACTGGCCGTAACAACAAGATTGCTGACAGCAACCCTGCTCCCTGTTATGATTTCTTCGTTGGCTGAATTTCGCACGTATGCAGCAACCTGGGCATGGTGCATAGCATATTGACTCCCTGAATTATCAAAAACAAAGTTCCGGGTAATCAATGTTCCTTTGTTTACCTGCGAACATAGGGTATCGCCCCACTGCAGGCAAAGCGCTTCGCGGAAAACATGATTATGCACATAATTAACGCCCCCGTTGTATTGCTCTGCAATAAGGCTGTCCTCTGTCAGAAACACATATAAGGCACAACTGTCATTTACGGAATCCGTAAAATAAATTTCCACCTCAATATTCAACTGAAATGCTGACTGATCATATTCGGCGCTGATCCCTATGTTTACAGGCGATTGTTCGTTAAGAATGGCGCCTGCACATGACCGCCAATTTTCCCTTGATTGTTCGCGCCGGGCAGGTTGCCACTGCCGTCGGTTAATAAAAGCTCCCGGGAAAAACCTTACCGAATCATGCACAAAAGGCATAGTAAAAAATTCGTTGACAAAAGTTCTTCGCAGGTCGGGACTACCGGTATAGGGCACCGTAAGCAGCCCGCTCACATTGGAAGGATACATGGCCACGGGCACGATCCTGCCCGGGTTTTCCAGCAACAAACTGTCGAGAAGGTCATGTCCCAAAGGGCAGTAGTAACAACGCACCGCGGTGAACTCCTCCAGCACGGCATTTTTATTATGTGGCAGGGTATCAGTTAATGTTTGCGAAACCAATCGTGCAGGCCATATCCATAATAACACGAACAGAATGCTGATGAACATTGAAAAAGCACGACTATGCCACGCAATGCTTATCATGCTTTATTTTTTTTCAGTGTTATGCAGTCTTTGTTGAATACAGCTCAATAATTTTCAGGATCACATCAACAGCTTTCTCCATGGATTCTACAGGAAGGTATTCGAACTTTCCGTGAAAATTATGGCCGCCGGCAAAAATATTCGGACATGGCAGACCCATGTATGAAAGGCGGGCGCCATCGGTGCCGCCCCGTATAGGAACAACCTTGGGTTTTACACCAACCAGCTCCATAGCTTTTTGAGCTGTTTCCACTACGTGGAATACCGGCAAAACCATTTCTTTCATATTATAGTACTGGTCTTTTATTTCCAGTTTAAGCACTTCGGCACCATAACGGCTCTTCAGAAACTCCACACAATCCGCAAAAAGTTTTTTCTTCAATTCAAATTTCACCTTATTGTGATCGCGGATAATATATTGTACCATAGCATTTTCAACGGTGCCTTCCATTTTCACGATATGATAAAAGCCATCATAATCAACGGTGTGTTCGGGCCGTTGATTGGCAGGCAGCAACGCATTAAATTCCATGGCCACCAGCATGGCATTAATCATTTTATCCTTAGCATAACCGGGATGTATGTTGCGTCCCTGGATAAAAACCTTGGCGCCGGCTGCGTTGAAATTTTCGTATTCCAGCTCACCAATTCCTCCTCCATCGAGGGTATAGGCAAAATCAGCATTGAATTTTTTCACATCAAAATGGTCAACACCACGTCCGATTTCTTCATCGGGAGTAAAGCCAACACGCAGGGTTCCATGCTTTATCTGAGGATTGTTCACCAAAAATTCCATGGCGGTCATTATTTCGGCTATACCAGCTTTGTCGTCGGCACCCAGCAAGGTATTTCCATCGGTAGTTATGATGGTTTTGCCGATGTAATCGGCAAGTTCCGGGAAGTCCCTAACTGACAGCACCAGTTTTTTTTCCTTATTGATAACGATATCCCCGCCGTTGTAATCATAAACAAAGTTCGGGTTTTCGACCTGGCCGGGCATATCGGGACTGGTGTCCATGTGTGCAATAAATCCAATTGTTGGTATGGTCTCGCTGGTGTTTGCGGGTAGCGTTGCCATCAGGTAGCACTTGTCGTCAAGTGAAATATCCTGAAGTCCGAGGTCTTCCAACTCTTGTTTCAGTACCCTGGCCAGTGCAAATTGTTTTTCGGTGCTGGGGGTGGTTTCCGAATTTTCATTCGACTGGGTATCAATTTTTATATAACGTAAAAAACGTTCCAGAACTTTTTCTTTCATATTATCAGACTTTTTCAATTAATCAAAAACAAACTTTTGTTAAAATGTTGACGGACCAATTAATCTTCCTTTTTTGCCCTGAATGATTCCCATACAAAATACGCTATCAGAGCCAGGAAGGCAATCAAAGCCGTAAACTGAGCGCCCACGCCGGTATCGTTGTCCCATACTTTAAGGTTAACAGCGTTGGGGTCATCGGTAAAGAAGATTATCAACGCGCCGATAACTCCAAAAATAGCCGCGCCGGCAATAAACCCTGAAGATATCAAAATCCCGCGCTGGATACGGGCGTTGGCAAGTTTTTCATCTTTCGTAGATTTGGTGAACCAGTGGTTCAGCAATCCGCCCACCACCAGAGGAGTGTTTAACGGTAAAGGAATAAACATACCCAGTGCAAAGGCAAGCGGGGAAACTTTCAGCCAGTTTACAATCAGTGAAATAATGGCGCCTACGCCCAAAAGCACCCAGCTGACACCGGATCCGGACATCAATGGTTCGATGATGGCTGCCATCGCGTTGGCCTGGGGTGCTACCATGGGTTTTGTATGCTTCGCTGTTTCTACAAAACCATAAGCATCATTAAGAATAAAAATCACAATGCCAACGGTTGCTGCAGAAAGCAAGGTGCCGAGGAATTTGAATGATTGCTGTTTGGCAGGAGTAGTGCCCAGCCAGTAACCTACTTTCAGGTCGGTGATGAAGCCTCCAGCCATGGATAAGGCTGTACAGACAATGCCTCCGATAATAAGTGAGCTCACCATGCCCTGCCATCCTTTCAGGCCCACGGAAACCAGAATGACCGAAGACAAAATAAGTGTCATCAGCGTCATGCCCGAAACAGGGTTGGTTCCGACAATAGCGATGGCATTGGCTGCGACAGTGGTAAACAGGAAAGAAATAATCAATACGGTTAACAAGGCAACCACAGCCTGCAAAAGAGTAATCTTGACACCAAACAACAAGAAGACAAAGACTGCAATAAGTGTTAACAAGATAAACAACATCACAAAAGACATTTTAAGGTCTTTCTGTGTGCGCTCTACCTTAACCTCGGCATGAGTTTTTTTGCCGAAGCCAAATGCCAGCTTGAACGCACTTCCAATAACTGACGAGGATTTAATGATTCCGATAATTCCGGCCATTGCGATTGCGCCGATGCCTATAGGGCGAACATAGGCCTTAAAAATATCTTCAGCCGACAAGGCCTCAAAAGGATTTATCCCGCCGCCGCTCTGCGCAACAAAGGCGCCAATTTCGTTGACCAGCGGAATCAGGACAAACCACGACAACAGGGATCCCATAGTGATGATGAGGGCATAACGTAAGCCAATGAGGTATCCAAAACTAAAAATAAGGGCGCTGACATTAAATTTGAAAACCATTTTTACTTTGGTGGCAAGAGTCTCTCCGATAGGGATTATGCGACTTGTAAACTCATCGCTCCATAGCCTGAGAGCCGAAAAACAAAAATCGAAGGCACCGCCTATAAGGCCGCTAAGAATTAACAGTTTTGCCTGCTTGCCGCCTTTTTCTCCCGTCATAAGTATTTCAGTGGTAGCCGTAGCTTCCGGAAAAGGAAGTTTTCCATGCATGTCTTTCACAAAATACTTGCGGAAAGGGATTAAAAAAAGTATCCCCAGAAAACCTCCCAGCAGCGACGAGAAAAATATCTGCCAGAAATTAACTTGTATTTCAGGATATTTTGCCTGCAGGATATATAGGCCGGGAATGGTAAAAACGGCCCCTGCAACAATAACACCTGAGCTTGCGCCAATAGATTGAATAATTACATTTTGGCCCAGTGCGTCTTTTCTTTTTGCCGCAGCAGACGCGCCAACAGCGATGATAGAAATGGGGATGGCCGCTTCAAAAACCTGCCCGATTTTTAATCCGGAATAGGCTGCTGCTGCAGAAAAAATAACTGCCATCAGCAATCCCATGAATATGGACCACCAGGTAACTTCCGGGAAATACATTTTAGGCGACATCACCGGCTGATATTCTTCGCCTGGCTTGAGTTCGCGGTATGCATTTTCGGGTAAACTTTTCTTTTCTTGTTCTTCTTGAGACATAAATCCTCCTTTATATGTTGTTATTTTTGCTTTTTATTTGAGTGAGTAAAAATATAAAAACTATCATAAAAACAATGATTGCGACAGAAATAATTATGCTATTATTGCTCATGGCCCTGGCCGTATCATTCGTTTTATTGCCCGTTAAATCTCCTATTCCGGCATACAATGTACGGGGCAATTGGCTGTCGCGGGCAATTGCGCCGGCTTCATTTTTCATTGAGTCAGCAAGAATGTGATATAATTCATTATACTGAAACCATCTATCTGAATCCTGAAGTTTAAGAAAGGTTTCGGAAAGATACTCATAGTTTTCAAGTATCTCAGGCCAGGCATCAATTTCCAGAGCATATTCAAGACTATTCAGAAAAAAACCTTTTGCCTGTTCATATTCCTCTGCCTTAAAATGCATTTTCCCCTGATTTGTCAGGGCGATAGATACCTTTTTATTATCGCCAAGTTCAGTATCCAACAACACCGCCCGAAAAAGGTAATCGTTGGCCTTTGAAGTTTCCCCGACAGCTTCATAAAGTATCCCTAAAAGATTATATGCATTGGCTATCCCCTGTTTATTATGGAGTTTCTCATATAACCTCAACGCATGAATGGCATATTGATAAGTTGCCCAATAATTTCCCTGCCCGTATAAAACTCTTCCAATACCATCATAAACCTGCGCAATCCTGTATTCATTAGCGGTTTTCCCAAACAAAATCAAAGCGTTTTCGTAACAAATCATACTCTGTTTGTTCAAACCTACTTCCTGTAAAACAGCCCCAAGGTTTAAAAGGCTCTCTCCTATTCCATCAGGGTTACTGAACTCCACTTCTATTTCCAGTGACTTTATATAAAAAAACATTGCTTCATCATACCGTCCTTTCAAATGGTGAATTCTCCCAATATTATGATAAGTTTTTGCCAAACCCTTTTTATCATTTAATTGCAAATCTATTTCTAAACTATTGTTATAGTAATACAAAGCCGTATCATAACTACCACAATCATTATAAATAATACCAATATTATTCAAACAACCGGATATACCCTTTTTATCAGAGATTTTTTCATAAATCTTTAATGCCTGACGATAATAATCGACTGCCTCCTCATTTTCACCTGTAAAATAATAGATAATCCCAATGTTTTTTAAAGCCAGGGCCATGTTTGAAGAATCATGCTGTTTCAGCGATAATTCATAAGCCCATCGTGCACAACGCATAGCTTCATCGGTGTTGGAACTCCACAGTTCACAGGTTCGTTGCTGAAGAATTCCAATTTGTGTTGTTCCGGTCGCCCCGGGAGGTTCATTTTGTAAACAGTCCGCGATTATTTTACCCGCATTAGCATGTTCCCGTGACAAGGCGGCAAAGCCCAACACAACCACCAGAATAAAAGCATATGGTATTCTTACGCCATGCATACTCTTTTTAAAGTTCAAAAATAAAAAAAATGTTCATAAATCCCACCAACCATGTAAAATATCAGCCGCCTTTGGTCGATTCACAGAAAGGGTGTTGAAAATTATTCAAAACCCCACCAAACAGGATTTTCCCGAAGTGAAGATCAATATAAGTGATGATGCGTGGGTGACTGTGCCATAGAAAAATAGTTTATGGGCACCTCTAAAAGCTTCAAATTTCTTTGTTTGTCTTCGTTCTTCAAATCCTCATATACGCTCAGTATACTGCGGTTTTCAGAACTTCGACAGCCTCGAAATTTTTTGTTTTTAGAGCCGCCAGATCAAAGTTATTAGAGCCGCCCTTAAAAAAGTGATGAGGATTTTTTGGATAGATATTCTTTAGACTTTATAAGCTAATACCAAACCGCCAACAAGATAATGAAATTAATTTTGTTGGCATGGTTTGAAAATGCCGGCTGATTATCAATCTTAATTTAGAAACGAAGTGAACTAAATTAATTATATTGATAGCAAGTCGGTATAAGCCTGAATGTTTCCACCTGATCATGAAATATGAAATGCTATCTGACTGAAATACATGGGTATATATAATGATAAAAAATAATTATATGAATTTACTTGTTTTTAACAATTACTTATTCTATGTTTACAGAAAATTTCAATCGTTGAAATTTATTTGAATTTTATATTTAGATATTTACATATAAAAAGCCTCCTAGCGGGCTGAAAAATATTGATATTGCGAATAAACAACAAATTTTAACCAAACACAAGGAGGCAAGCGGCAAAGATACAAAAGAATGCTGAATAATAACACTTTATTTTAAAACCCCCGCCACGGCATTTTTGAAATAAGTTATGCACCAGAGGAGCAAAGCCGGACTGCGAAAGTGGAAGGTGATTTAATATTAATAATTAAAATTTAAATCTATGAAAATTCAGAAATGTTTACAAAAAATATTAATATTACTAGTGTTTCTTATTGCGGCTAATAGCGTGAAAGCGCAAAATGACTGCACTACTGCAGATACTTTAACAAGTAATTATTGGTCGGAATATCAATTCCAAGACAACCAATATTACTGGCTAAAATTCACTGCAGATACTCTTGATTATTTGTATCCCTACTGCCACGAGCATCTTTTTTTCAGGCATGATAGTGCCGACTTTTGCTGGTAAAAAATTATGATCCGACAAGAACACAGTTCCGCTATGCTGTCCATGGTAGAACAATGGCAAC
>JAGNBV010000202.1 GCA_018004645.1 Bacteroidales bacterium | reverse complement strand
CACTCTGCAAGCATTCTCGTCTGGAAACCGATTAATAAAATACAATGTATTCATAACTTTTTTCTTGCAAAGAAACATCATGAGTGCGTCAAAATATGTCGTAGTGTATAATTGTGATTAATCAAAAGAAAAATACGATTTTAAATATTTCATCAGCACGACCCAGGAGTCCAGCAAAGCTGTTTTTACCATTCCTCAGAACAAACCCTTTCAGCAGACCAAACACAATATTTTTGTACGCAGTTACAACAGTGATCTGAGTAACTTTACGGAAACGGGCATACCGCCTGATTCTCCGGTTACCTTGTTTCTTGCCGGATTTCGCAATTATACCGTTATCAGCGGCTCCATGGACGAAAACAAAAACCCCATGGCGCAATACGCTAAGGAAAACATGATAATTATTGCCGACAACAATATGAACCCGCTGGTGGTAAAGACATTTCCGCTTCATGGCAAAAAAAACAAATTTACCGGTTCGCCGGTATTGTATACGTCGCACGATACCTCTCACCTGATAGTGGTAAACAATGAAATACTATCTTTTGACAAACCCAGCCTGAAAGAACCGCCCAAAATGACCTATATTGATGTGTATGATAAAAACCTTAATCATGTCTGGACTGACTCCGTTAACTTCAACACTATTTTCGGCGAAAAAAACAACATCAATAGGTTCTCGATGGATTTTGTCGACGGCAAACTCCTCCTTACTGCCTCGTGTCCTGCCGATGGTATGAAAAAAATCAAAGCCACGATTTATCTGGTATCTTTTGATAAACCGCAATCCTATAAGATTATCTGGAGTGAAATTTTCCCATATGAAAATCTGGCATACCGCACACTGGTGGGTCCCCAGGGCAACATGATTATCAGCGGCGCCAATATGATGGGTACCAGTGCTCCTTTTGGCCAGACAAAAAAACAATTGTTTTTTCTGAATAAGGATTTGAAAAATTCAGATGCAGAACCGGTTTTTAAAAGCTATGAATTAGATAAAACATTCGTTGCCAAATATCCTGAATATAAGATGTTTCTGGCAGAAAGCCTTTTCGGGCCTTTTGACCTGTTTCTGTTAGGTGATAGAGTGGTTTATGCTTCAGAACACCGTTATTACTCCACAAGCACCTCTTCATCGGGCAGCAGTTCCACTACCTATTATTTTAAACATATTACTCTGCTGTGTTTCGATAACGAAGGGCAAATCGAATGGCTGAATATGATCAATAAGTCGGTAGCCAGCAAACAATCCTTTGATGACCATTTTTGCAACGGTTTCGTTAGCGGAAATAATCTTTGCTTTTTTTACTATGATTATGCCGATAATATTGCCGCCGCCAAATTCATCGAAAAGCCGCGGTTTGTTGGTGAAGATAAATTGTGGGTAACACAGGCCATCGTCAGCCCGGATGGCGACATTAAAAAAACGATGATAACCAATATCGGCGCCCATGATATTAGGGCAAATCTGTCAGCAACACAACAAGTAAACGACCATCGTTTTATTCTGGTTGGCACCGGCACTTCATTGTCATCCCTGGGAGGCTATTTCGGGATTTACGAGTTGGATAAGTAACAAAGAAAAAAACTATAACTCGGGAAAATTTATCTCATCTTTTACCACAAATGAGTCGGGAAAATCATTGATGATTTTTTGTTTAAAACCTTCTGCATCCATCCTCGAACGAAAATCACCCACCCGGACTTTATAATACGGTGACTGAAACATCAGGTAAACACCCGTACCGGGAAAAAGCGTCATAAACAATCCTTTTTTGGCGTGAGCACGGCTTTTTGAATTATTTCCAGACTCGAAAAAAATCTGAACCCGCCAACCGGTAATTTTTTGTTTTTCATTCAGGTAAATATGTTTCTGAACCAGCGAAACAATCTGCGGATCCTCTATCACCGAAATCTTTTGCCTCAACACATTATCCTGCGCAAAAACAGCCCTGGATGCTAATAAAAATGCACCCAGAAAAAGTATTCTGATAAATCTGATTCTCATTTTTTTATTACTACTTCGCGAGGTAATCCAGTTCTTTGGGGTGGATGCTCATCACGGGAATCGGGGAGTTGTTTACCATCTGCTGTGCATAAGGGCCGAGCCAGATGTTGGACAGTTCCTGCTCTTGTTCGGTCATGATGATAATCAGATCGGCTTTAACTTCTTCGGCATACTTGATGGTGGCGTTGGTAATATTGTCCGCCTCAATAGTTTTTACAATAAATTTTACTTTATTTTCGGTAAGATAATCCGACACCTGGGCAGCATAACTCGATACTTTGTTTCGCACTGCTTTTAGTTTGGTGGACTGCAACTCCAGCACATGAATTTCGGAGCCAAAGCATTTGGCAAAATCCATGGCAAAGGGAACTTTTTGCCTGGTGGAAGTGGAATTGTCAATAGGCAGCACCACTTTTTGTATGCTTTTCTTTAACGGGTACGACTCTCTGAGGGTGATAACCGGACAGGGCGAATAGGTGACAATTTTGCTGGCATTGCTTCCTATCCAGAACGATTCAAAACCCGACACACCGTGCGATCCGGCAATAATAAGGTACGCATCGTTATATTTTGCCTGATTGGCAATCTCTTTGTATATCTTGCCCTTCCTGAGCTTGTAGGTGAGTTTTCCTTTTTTCAGTTGTTTTGAATACTTTGTTACCATATCCTCAAGCCGCTGTTTGGCCTCCTGCCGGTGTTCATGGTCTGCATTATCAAAAATGGAATCATCACTATCGGGTTTGTCAACCCACACCATCATAATATGAGCGCGTATCACATTGGCAATGGTGATGGCTAATTCCAACGCATGGATGGAATGCTTTGAAAAGTCTATAGCAACTACAATCTGTTTCATATGGATATCTTTTGTGTTTTTTTTGCTAAATTAAATAAAAAAATACATTTAGCAAATGTCTTTATTGATTAATCACTTTTGTACCAGTAAGGAAAAACAGCGGCAATGATGACTCTTTCAAATAAATCACCATTGAATCTCCTGTTTAACTTGTAAATAAATTCGTTTAGATAGTTTTGAAGATAAT
>JAGNBV010000076.1 GCA_018004645.1 Bacteroidales bacterium | reverse complement strand
CTAAAACCGACAATTTCCGGCAGCTTTAAAAACGAAACAAGGTTACTGCCAATGGTCACTTCTGCCCCTACATAAAAAAAAATGGCAAACATTCCAAAAACAAGATTTGGATGCTTTAATGCGCCTGCTTTTTTTTCGATGTGTTCATGGCTGTTGAGTGCAGGAAGCTTTGAAAACCAGATAAAAATCATGAGCAGAATCAACACACTGCCAAGGATCAGGTAGGGAACCTTCACCGACTCTGCTCCCACATTGGCCTTTGATGCAAAATACTCAAAAATAAAAAAGCCGCCTAAAACAGGCGCAAGCGTCGTTCCCAAAGAATTAAAAGCCTGCGAAAGGTTTAACCGGCTCGAAGCCGTTTCGGGCGAACCCAATACGGCCACATAAGGGTTGGCAGCAATCTGCAAAACGGTAAAGCCAATGCCGAGCAAAAACAGGGCGAAGAGAAAAAAACCGAACGAATGAAACGTGTTGGCTGCAGGATAGAACAGAAAACAAGCAATGGCAGATACCGCCAGCCCTGTAAGAATCCCGTTTTTGTAGCCGATTTTATTTATCGGATCGCCAAAGCTGAGTGAAATTAGAAAATAAATCAGCGAACCAATGAAATATGCCCCAAAAAACGCAAACTGTACAAGATTGGCCTGAAAGTGTGTCAATTCAAAAACGCCTTTCAGGTAAGGTATTAAAATATCATTTAATACCGTAATAAAACCCCACATAAAAAACAGCGTGGTCAGCGCTATCATAGGGTATGTGTATTTTGTCCGTTGTTCAGTTTCCATTACTTGCGGAGATTACCCTGTTAGTATTTACGTAAACTATGAACGGTCGTTAGATGCTTTCTTTCGATTTCATCAGTGCTTTCACCGGCGCCAGGCCAAGCACATTGCCTTCCTGTATCGCCTTGAGCACGGCTCCCCCGCCGGTGAAAATATAGTACTTCGGGCTGTCGAGGGCCACAATATACAGGCCGGGCAATAAACGTTTCAACTCTTGCAGGGTGTCGCCACCACCATAAAGTTTTACGGCATTATTGTTTTTATCAATCAGCTCGTCGAGCGCGATAGTACCTTCATTGAAGTGGGGCGTAAAGCCCATCACGGCGTTCACAAAAATAGTTTTGGCTTCTAAAAACACTTTTTTAACTTCGGGATCCTGAAACGATTTTGGGTCCACATCCAGCACATAATTCAATTTGGTTCCGGCTTTGATGTCTTTGATGTTATGCACACGGTATTGTCCGGGGCGCAGTCCTTCCATGGTGTCGGACTCGACGATATAAGGGAGTTCAATCAATTTTCCCGGAAATTGTGCTGCATATTCCACAAACTTTTTGGCCAGTTCCATATCTTCAGGTTCTATGCCTTCGATGGTGAATCCATATTTGGCACACAGAAACGCGTTATAGATAACACCACCCAACACCAGATGATCCGACACCTTGAGTAAGGCATTCAGCGAGTCAACCTTGGTGTCGAATTTTGAGCCGGCAACCACGGAAACAAAAGGTTGATCGGGTTTATAAATTCGTTGCAGGTTGGAAATTTCTTTCTGTAACAGGAATCCGGCATAGGCGGGAAGGTATTTAGCCACATTAACTGTGGAAGCGTGTGCCTGCCACGAGCCAAAAGCATCATTGACAAAAATATCGGCCAGTCCGGCAAGCTGGTAGGCAAAACGATCGGCTTCCGCACCTTTGGCTTCTTCTCCAAAAAACCAACGGGTGTTGGGCAGGTAGATCATATCGATAGTATGGTCGTTCAGGTCGCGTATCAGGTGATTGATTGATGTTTCCACGTCGAGGTAGCCGTGGGTTCCATACTGCTGAAATTCGGGCACCTTGATTGTAATGTGCAGTTTGTTTTGCAGGTAGTCAACAATAGGTTGTACGGAGGTGTCGTCAGAAACGGCTATTTCGCTGGTTTTTTTGTTTTTTGGCCTGCCGGCGTGCGTCATCAGGATAATTTTTCCGCCCTTGGCGTTGATATAATATAAGGTCGAAATAGTGGCGTCAATCCTGTATGGATCGTGAATGATACCTTTTTTTACCACATTGTGATCGACACGTACCAGAACTACCTTGTTTTTTAAATCGGCGTCCTGAAGCAGAGGAAGATTGATGCTCTCTAATATTTCATTCATAGCTGTTATATTTTAAAATTTTATTTAATGGTTTTCTTGTTTTTTCTCTTATTCTGGAAGTTGAATAACCCAGTGTAATCAGCAGGCCCACACGTTTGTTTTTGGGGATATTTAGCAGTTTCATGACGTTTTTTTCGTTGAACCAGCCCAGTATGCATGTACCCAGGCCTTCTTCGGCCGCCTGCAGGCAAAAATGTTCGGCAGCCATGCCGATATCGAAGAGATAAAAATCTTTGTTTCGTATGCGGCTGCCAAATCGCGACAACAAGGATGGTTTTTCGGTTACTATGGCCACCATTACCGGCGCCTGCAGGGCAAACCTGTTAAAGGGAGCTACGGAGCTGAAAGTTTCCCCGGCTATCTTTTGCTTCAATTCCGGCTGATCAGCAACCACAAAGGTCCATGGCTGTGAATTACAGGCCGAAGGTGCCAGACGGGCTGCCTCAATGCAGCGCGCTATCTTTTCCCGCTCCACGAGCCGGTCTTCGTATTTCCGGCTGCTTTGCCGAAGCTTTGTCAATTCCAGAAAATTCATTTTACTTCTTTGGTTTTAATTTTTGCACGTACCCATTGCTTCAGCAGTTCAAACTCTTCGTCCGAAAAATATTTTTTTGGGAATAAATTAAACCGGAACTTATTAGGATACACCATGATAATTTCGGATGTAATAAGAGCCGACTGATAAAACTCCCACTTGTTTGTATTGTAAATATTATCGGAAGACACCTGTATCTGTTCCGGCGAAAAAACATAGCTGAAAGGTTTGGCAAAATCCGGCATTTTCGAGAACATCCTTTTGCCCAGATTGTGCTGATTGTAAAAGTACAGGGCCGCTATTGCCACGCCGTAAACAATAAGGAACCAGGCGGCCCAGTTGGTGTAATCGTCACTGCCGTTTTTGTGTTCATAAAACAACAGTATGCACCCGATAATAAATGAAACGGCCGCAATAACCAATAACATACGGCTGCGTACAGGATACATTTTTTTCAGGTGTGTGGAGTACGCCATTTGCAGGTCTTCGGGCGTATAGTGTATTTTTTTTTCTATTTGCTCCATGCTTATCAAATTAATAAAAAAGAGGCAGATCGTTATGATCTACCTCTGCAAATATATAGATTTTGATTGAAGATTGCTATTTCTGTCAGTTACTTTCAATAATCTTTAGCAGCTCGTCCAATTTTGGTGTCAGTATGATTTCGGTACGGCGGTTTTTGCTGCGGGCTTCAGAGGTACTGGCTTTGTCCACGGGGAAATATTCGCTGCGACCGGCTGCTGTGATGCGCACCGGGGCTATGCCCGAGTTGGCGAGCAGGATACGGACCACGGTGGTGGCGCGTTTTACGCTGAGGTCCCAATTGTCTAAAAGCTGGTCAGTTCCTTTGTAGGGTACATTGTCGGTGTGGCCTTCCACCATGATATTTATATCCACATTGGATTCCAGCA
This sequence comes from Bacteroidales bacterium, assembly GCA_018004645.1. Taxonomy (GTDB): domain Bacteria; phylum Bacteroidota; class Bacteroidia; order Bacteroidales; family CAIWKO01; genus CAIWKO01. The sequence goes on along the minus strand of JAGNBV010000076.1, from coordinate 10,628 downwards.
CTTTTGCCAGTTTTTTCAAAGCATCAGCGCCTTTCGAAGCCACCTCGTACCTGCCGGAGGCAAAAAGCAGGGCTTCATCCATCGAAACGTAAACCTTCCCATTCATTTGCTTTACCGTCAAACCGTTGTTTTCGTATCCGAGCAAGGCTTCCGAAACTTTGTTTTTCAGTGCTTTTACCGCCGAATCTTTTTTGTCCAGTATGGTCTGCAGTTCGTTGAGTTTCTGTTGTTTTTCGTCAAGTTTCAACTGCATCTCGTTGAGGTTGGCGAGTTTGGTGTTTAATTCCGATTCCAGTTTTTTCAGGTCGTCTTCTTTCTTTTGTAAAGTTTCTTTGGTTTTTTCCAGCTCTGAAATCAGTTTTTGCGTTTCAAATTTGTTGCCTTTCAGCAGTTTGAGGTTGTTATTTTGTAAGGTGTCGTAAGCCATACTCAGTTCCTGATATTTATGCGTAAGATCCCGTAGCTTCATACCCTTATTTATGGAATCGGCAACAAGCAGCTCGTTTTGTTTTTTCAACTTATCAGCCGTGGCCGTGAGTTCGGTAAGCCTGGTAACATACTCCATCACTTTGCCTTTCAGGGTTTTGTTTTCTTCCATGCAGTTTTTTTGATTGTTTTCTGCTTCCTGAAATTTTTTCAGGGATACGCACGACGAGAGAAACAGGCAGCAAAGCGCAAACAAAATAACCGGTTTCAGTTTTTTCATGTCTGAATTTTTTTCAAAAGTACACTTATTAAATGTGTTCAAAGCCTCAATCTTCGCAAGATACTAACACACTGCTGTTAAAAATGCGGAGGCTGTTTTGTGAAGCTTTGTCCCCGGGGGCTTATCCTGACGGGAGTTATCACCGGGGTTGCCTGACCTGCTGCCCGCAACGTCCACACACATTCACAGATTTTGCTTCGTTAAATTATGATAGGTAGGGCGCAAAAGGATCAGAAATCTACTTCAAGTATGCTCGGACAGTGGTCGGAATGTTTGGCTTCCGGCAAAATCACTGCCCTTTTCATAAGATGCCTGATGGGTTCGCTTACCATGTGGTAATCGATGCGCCAGCCCAGGTTTTTGGCACGGGCATTAGCCCTGAAACTCCACCAGGTGTATTGTTTTGGCTCGTTGTTAAACGCCCTGAACCCGTCCACAAATCCCGAATCAATGAATTTCGACAGCCACTCGCGTTCTTCGGGCAAAAAACCCGAACTGGTAGCATTGCGTATAGGGTCGTGGATGTCGATCGGCTTGTGACAGATATTGTAGTCGCCGCAAATAATGAGGTTAGGGCGTGATTTTTTCAATTCGTTAACCCAGTCCAGAAAGTCGTCAAGCCACACCATTTTAAAAGCCTGGCGGTCATCGCCGCTGGAGCCGGAAGGATGATACACGCTGAGTACAGAAATATCGCCATAATCGGCACGCAACACGCGGCCTTCGTCATCATATTTTGGAATACCCATGCCATAAACCACATGGTCGGGTTCTTGCCGGGTAATAATTCCAACACCGCTGTATCCTTTCTTTTTTGCCGAAAACCAGTAATTATGATACCCCAGTGCATTAAACTCCAATGTCGGAATCTGTTCGGGCTGTGCCTTGGTTTCCTGAAAACACACAATATCGGCATTTACCGAAGCAATCCAGTCGAGCAGACCTTTTGATGTGGCTGCACGTATCCCATTTACGTTATAGGTAACGATTTTTTTCATCAGTCCAGAATTTTGTTGGCTAAACTAATGATTTTGCCTTTAAATACGAAAAATTAAAAAAATAAATCTTCTTTGGCTTTTTTTTATAGCACCACGGCAGTTATTTGGTAATAGCAGCAACCCGTTGTCATGGACTTCTTTTTACATCGGTTCCTTACGGTATTTAATAATAAAAACTTAAATTTGCATATCAATCTCCCGAAAATTGGCTCTCTTTCTTAAAAAAAAATCCATTGAGTTACCTGACCCACTAACTGACCAGGAGTTGATAGAATTGTATCGCCAAACCGGTGACACCGCTCACATCGGCGAACTTTTCGACCGCTATGCCCATTTGGTTTACGGTATCGCATTAAAGTATTTCAACCAGGAAGACGACCGCCGTGAAGCCGTCATGCAGATTTTTGAAAAATTATACGTGGCATTAAAAGACCATGAGATAGAAAACTTTAAATGCTGGTTGTACAGCGTGGCAAAAAATCACTGCCTGATGATTTTACGCAAAGAAAACTCCGTGTCTTTCAACGAACAACTTCAGCTGAAAAATTTTCAACAGGATTTTATGGATTTTGACGGGAATTTTTCTCTTAATCATGCTGAAGACGAAATTATTGACAAAAAATTGCCCGAGGCCATCAAAAAACTGAGTGATGAACAACGTATCTGCATCGAATTATTTTACTTGCATGAGAAATCGTACAAGGAAGTGGCTGAAACAACTCAATACTCTATGAATCAGGTAAAAAGCTTTATACAAAACGGAAAAAGAAATTTAAAACTCATGCTCGAAAACATAAAATGAAACGTTCAGACAAACGGAACCGGATATTTGGTCCTTCGGGATGTATCAGCGAAGAGGGGATTTCCCTCTACCTGAAAAACCAACTGCCTGCAAAAGAAAAAAATCTTTTGGAACAGCACCTGGCCGGCTGTTTATTATGCAATGAAGCGATGGAAGCTTATGAAAAATTTTATGAACACGGAAAGACTGCAGATGATTTATTTGCAATAAAATCTTCATTGAAATCAACGTATTCAAATAAAACAGCAAACAAAAGAAACAGCCAAAGGACACTCATCACAACCTTATCCATCGCCGCCAGTATCATTTTGATTTTTACGGGGTACTATTTTATTAATCTGCAAACCAAAAACGAGAATAAAGAAATCAGTTATACTGCACCGAAAAATCTTGAGAAACCAATTGTTGGATCAGAGCAAAAAAACCCGCAGGAATTAATAAACCAACCTGCCGAAAAAACCTCAGTGAAGGAAGACAAAACGAAAAGCATACCTTCTCAGGCCCCACAAAATGCCGACTACTTGTATAAGACCACAACGGGTACTGACAGAGAAACATCCGTCGCAGCCACGGGAACGGCAAAGGTTGTTGCAGACGAGGCCCCGGGTTATTTTGCCGACACCCCGGATAAAAAAGAAGAATACCGCAACGACATTTATGCAGGAGATTATGATCAGGGCCTTGTTCTCGGCGGTGTAGCACCTGCTGAAAGCAAGGCGGACACAAAAAATGCCAAAGCTGTCAACCAGGAAATAGCCGTATCTTCGGCGCCTTTGGAAGCAGAAAAAGCTGTTTCTGAAAAAGACCTTGCGCTGGAATCATATGAAAATGCCGTTGATAAAGTGGTGCTTTCAGGGAAAAAAACTGCCAGAAAAGAAGTAAGTCGCTCACAGATTAAAACACCGGCTAATACAGCATTATCGTATTATTATTCAGGACAATACAAAAAAGCCATCCCGGAATTCAATAAAAAGGTTGCCCGAAACAGCCAGGATTATGAATCTATCTATTACTTAGCCATGTCTTATTACTACGAAGGGCAAAAAGACGCTGCCTTGCCTCTTCTTGATACGATACTGAAAAAGAACAGCAATCCTTACTACGATCTGGCATTATGGCAAAAAGCAATCATCCTCACCGAAAAAAAGCAGACTGCCGAAGCCCGCACCCTGCTGAACGAACTTGTCGACCGCGGCGGCAACCTTAAAAATGATGCTTTACAAAAATTAGATGAACTTGATAAGGCCGAATAAGGACTTCCCCAAACCGGTGTTGAACAAGGTATTTGCCCTGGTTGATTGCAACAATTTTTACGCTTCCTGCGAACGCCTGTTTAATCCCAAGCTTGAAAAAAAACCGCTTATTGTCCTCTCAAACAATGATGGCTGTGTGATTGCCCGCTCCAACGAAGCAAAATCCATTGGTATTAAAATGGGCGCACCCGCTTTTGAATTTAAAGAATTGATTGCCCGTAATGGGGTTCATGTTTTTTCTTCAAATTATGCCTTGTATGGCGATATTTCAAACAGAATCATGGCCATACTGTTCGAAATGGCACCGGAGGTGGAGGTATATTCTGTTGATGAGGCTTTTCTGAATCTCAGCGGGATGGATCCTGAGGCTATTAACCTGTTAGCTGCAAATATCCGCAAAACCATTAAAAAATGGGTGGGAATACCTGTTTCGGTGGGTATTGGCCCAACCAAAACCCTGGCAAAAATTGCCAACCATCTGGCAAAAAAAAATCCGGCCTATGCCAATGTTGCAAACTTGTGTTCCATTGAAAACACCGATGACGTGTTGAAACAAATTCCCGTGTCGGAAGTTTGGGGTATCGGTCAGGCCTACAGTGATATATTGACAAAAAAAGGCATGCAAACGGTACTTGATTTCAAAAATGCGGATGAACACTGGGTGCGCAGGCAAATGCATGTAGTGGGCCATAAAACCCTGCTTGAGTTAAGGGGCATATCCTGCATTCCACTCGAATCGATGATGCCCGACAAAAAAAACATCTGTATCTCACGCTCTTTTGGATCTCCGCTTCAACAATACGAAGACCTCGAACAGGCCATTACCACCTTTGCCGCAAGGGCCGCCGAAAAGTTGCGTCAGCAGCAATCCTGCGCCAGGGGAGTACTGGTTTTTGTGATGACCAACAGGTTTTCATCAGATCCGAAATACGTGAAATCCACCCTGTTGCAAATGCCTGTATCTACTAACATCACCGCCGAAATTATTCATCAGACACTAAAAGGCTTGAAAAAAATCTACAGGAAAGGTTACCTATACAAAAAGTGCGGAGTCATTCTTACCGATATTATACCGGATAATCAACTCCAATATACCCTTTGGGACAACACCAATCGCGAAAAATTATGTCAACTTATGGAGACCGTCGATAAAATTAATGGAAGGATAGACCAGGGGGCAATAAAATTTGCAGTGCAGGGCACAAAACGGCGCTGGAAAATGCACCAGGAACGGTTATCTCCGCATTATACAAGCAAATGGAACGACATCCTAACAATAAAAATATAAAATTATATTGCTATTTAAGTGCCTGATTTTTCAGCAAAAACCTGTATTTCAATCGATAATAGGCGATTATAATAAACTATAAGTTCACTTAAAAAGAATTTTTATGTGAAAATAAGCTTTGTACCCTCCCCAAAGCCAGCCTGTGTGCCACAAACAGTAGAAGGCAGGGGTGACTGATTTTCAGCGGCTTCCCTTGGGAGTCAAGGGTAATACTCAATTAAAATATAAAGTACTTTTTGCTATTGCAATATAATATTGTATTTTTGCTGATAAATGCAACCTTTAGCACGAAAAATTCGTCTAAATAGTTCAAAATGTTTTTATCAACCAAGTACTAAAGACAAAAAATGCGTTTTATTAACAAAACTTGTTAATTATCAACAATTGATGAAAAAGATTAAAAACTTCTTCCTGCTTCTTGTCATTATCTTATCGGCGAACTCAGTTTATGGACAGCCGGGATGTACCGGGGTTACTATAAACACGAACAATGGAGCCGATATTACGTTACCGTGTAATCAGCCCTGCGTAACGTTGAATGCAACGGCCATTCAAACCAGTGGTCAAACAGCCACCTATACCGTTTCTTCAATACCTTATGCACCACCTTTCCCTTTTACCGGCGGTACGGCCATTCCTATCACCTCGGATGACGACTGGAGTAATGTGATTAATATCCCCAATTTTCATTTCTGTTTCTTTACTATACCTTACGACAACCTGATTATTGGCGATAACGGGGTGATTTCTTTTGATGTGGGCGATGCCGGCGGATATTGTCCCTGGTCATTCACGAGCGGGGTTCCTCACGATTATGGTTCTCCCATGAATATATTCGGCGCTTTTCACGATACTTATCTTCCGGCAGGAGGGCAGATGTTTTATTCTGTAGAAGGCACAACGCCTTGCCGTTCCTTTGTATTTAAATTCAACAACGTTTCGCAATACTCGTGCAACAGCCTTCACACCACCCAGGAGATTGTTCTTTATGAAACAACCAACGTGATTGATGTGTATATCAATTCCAAGCCCTTATGTTCAAGCTGGAATGGAGGCAATGCCGTGGTGGGCATACAAAATATGGCGCAAACCGTGGGTTATGCGGCACCGGGCAGAAACTCCGGACAATGGACGGGCACTAATGAGGCCTGGCGTTTTACTCCGGTAGGCACCTCTTATGTTGAAGTTTACTGGTTCGAAAATGGCGTGGCTATTGGACAGGGAACATCCATCAATGTTTGTCCGACGGCAAACACTACATATACCGCCAGGGCAAGCTACTCCACCTGCTGGGGATCAGTCATTTCTGTTGAAGACGAGATTAATGTAATCCTTTCAGGAGGTAGCACGAGCTTATCCGGAGATACGGTTATTTGTACAGGTGACGCTACCATTCTTACAGCATCCGGATCAGATACATATGTCTGGGCTCCCGGCACGGGATTGAATCAGACAACCGGAGCCTCTGTCACGGCATCACCAACCTCCACAACAACCTATACTGTTACAGGTACTTCAGCCACAAACAACTGTACATCCAGCAATATCATCACCGTACATGTCAACCCGCTGCCTGTACTTTCAGTTACTCCCAACGGCGGAAATATCTGCATTGGAGACTCAATCAGTCTTACTGCTTCGGGAGCGAATACTTACGTGTGGTCGCCCGACAGCACACTGTCATCATCCACCGACGCAACCGTTTCGGCCTTCCCGCATGCAACTGCCACTTACACCATTACAGGAACAGACACCAACCAGTGTGTGAATTCCACAACCGCCACCGTTATTGCATCCTTTGGGCCGGCGATAATTGTTACGGCCGACCCTGAACACATCTGCCCGGGCGACACCAGCCACCTCTCTGTTTTTGGCGCTGCCCAGATTTATACCTGGTCGCCGGGTAATACGTTGACAAACACCACGGGGCCAACAACCAATGCGTTTCCTCTTACTACCACCACGTATTCTATTGTGGCCGACAACAACGGCTGTATCAGCACCGCCGAGATCGCTGTGGAAGTGGTGCCGCTGCCCAATGTTGATTTTGCCGCCAGCGTCCGCGAAGGTTGTCAGGGCACGGTGGTTAGTTTTACCGACCTTACCACACCCGCCGCAGCACAATGGCTATGGCATTTCGGCGACGTAATACCCTTTGGAAATACTTCTACTCAACAACATCCGGTGCACTATTACGAAGATGCAGGATCTTTTGATGTTTCGCTTTCTGTTGTTACCAACGATGGCTGCAAAATGAAGATGACATACCCCGATTTTATTGTCATGCATCCTAACCCATCGGCGTATTTTGAAGTCAAACCCGAGGTTGCCAGCATCCTCGACCCGCTGGTTTTCTTTCATGATTTATCGCTATATGCCGACAGGTGGAATTGGTATTTCGGAGATGATGTGATCAACAATAATTCAAATCTGCAAAACCCCACCCATGTATATGCCGATACTGGTACGTACTACCCGACACTTATTGTCTTCACAAATTTTGGCTGTACTGATACTATTACTGGAAAAATCATAATCCAACCCTATACTACCATTTATATTCCCAATGCTTTCACGCCCAACCAGGATGGAAAAAATCCAACATTCAAGGCCTTTGGCGAAGGGATAGACCCCGAAAGGTTTTATATGAATATCTACGATCGCTGGGGAAAATTGGTGTTTACCACCACTGACATCGAAACCGGCTGGGATGGAACCGTTAACGGCAGTGTTGCCAACGAAGGTTTGTACGTGTGGTATGTGTCCTATTATGATGCCTTGAAGCACCATCATGCCCTCAAGGGCAATGTGGTGCTGATAAAATAATTTTTTAAACCGCGTAACTATGTGCGGGCGGTTTTCTTTTGCTATCAGCGAAAAAATTATTGAAGAACATTTTGGTTTTGTTCCTGAAAACTACCAGGCCCGCTATAATTGTGCTCCTTCACAAACCCTGGCAGTTATAAGCAATCAGGATACAGGTCGTTTTAGTTATTTTAAATGGGGTTTTGTACCTTTTTGGGCAAAAGACTTATCGGTGGGAAGCAAAATGATTAATGCCCGCGCCGAAACCGTATCCTCGAAACCAGCGTTCAGACAAGCCTTGCAGGCCCGGCGGTGCCTCGTACCCGCTGATTCATTTTACGAATGGTCGCATGATGCCGGGAAAACCCCTTTTCGAATTATGCTTAACGGAACACCCTTGTTTACCATGGCCGGCATCTGGAGCGAATGGACAACACCCCAACAAGAAATTATTACGACATTTGCCATCCTCACCATCGAATCAAACACACTGGTACGGCAGCTACACCAACGCATGCCGGTGATCCTTGATACCAAAGAAGCCGAAAATACCTGGTTAAAGAGTGACTCTGAGGCCGAACTGCAACAACTGTGTGTGCCCATAGCTGCTGAAAAAATGTCGATATATCCTGTTTCGATAAAAGTGAACTCCCCGAAAAATGATGGCCCCGGCCTGCATCAACAGGTAAACCAGACAAAGCTTTTTTGAGCAAGGAAAAATAAAACAGCAATAATTGTTATCAATTATTGCTGCCGAAGAGTATTATTATTGCCCGCAAAGGCAACAGTGGACAGAAAAATATCAGTCTTTAGTGCAGGTCGATTCTACACCATGACGTAAGGCATCGGCTTCAACCATGTCTTTATAATCGTTGATTTTCTTGCTACTGCCGCATTCCTGTGGGTAAGTAACTACCTGTTTTTGTCCAAGATAATCGTATTCATAACTACAGGTAACACATTTTTTGCAGGAGGCAAAAGCAATTACAGTAAGTACAGTCACAGCTAATAAAAACATTTTTCTCATGGATCTTCGGTATTAAATTTTCCTTTGCAAATATATAAACTAATTTGGAAATAGACTTTATTTTAAAAATAATAATTACACCATCTGACTGCACCCCCTGATGTCGCTGTCGTCGTACCGTCCATGCACCTCAAAAGTACCGTCGGCGTGCATTACCCCCACATCTTTGGTTGAAATAAAAGAACAGGTATAAAGGTTGGCCAGGTCAATGATGTTTATTCCGCCGTTTTTTTCATTTCCAGCCCGGGCAAAAGGATCGTTAAATTCGCGGATATAAATTTTCATCCAGGGAGGTGTTTTAAATAGCCCTCTGCCAGTCGAATAGCCCTGCGACATCAACTCACACATGCTGTATTCCGAAAACACTTCCGCGACACCCAGATTTTTTTTCAAAACCTCATGCAGTTCGTAGCGCGTAATTTCTTTTCTGCGGCCTTTCATGCCACCGGTTTCAATAACGAGCGTATCGGTCAGGTTACAGGGATTTTGTTCCGCAAAGTCGAGCAGCGCCCAGCTGATGCCGAAAAGGATTTTTTTCTTTCCCGGAGAAGCGGTCAATACTTCTTTTAATCCGGCCGTATTGTTCAGGTAAAACCCACTTTCGCGGTGTCCGGATTTTTTGATAAGAAAGTCCAGCATAAAAGCTAGCGATGATTGCGGTTCCTTTTGATAATCGGGCGCCAGGGCAAGTACAATACATTCTTCGGGATTTCCTACAAAGGATGAAAAACTAGCGGCTATACTTTTTTCATATAGTTCCTGTGAAAACACCAGGTTTTTTCCCCGTTGGGCCGAGGTCGTCCCGCTACTCATAAAGACAAGTTCCGCAGGAGTGTCCACACTTCGAATCTCGTGCGATTTAAAAAACTCCACTGGAAGGCAGGGAATATCATAACACGAAGTAATGGTATCAACAGCTATGGGTAACAGATCTACAAACTTTTGATAAACAGCGTTTTGTTTGTACTGAAAATGAAATATTTGTAATGCAAGATCGTTAAAATCCGCGAATGAGGTAATATTAAATATTTTAAATTTCAGTTCTTCACTATTCATTACATCGATAATTTTGTGTAATTTTATATTCAAAATTACTAAGAATATCCGGATGAAAGCCCGTTTCACAATAATAATCCTGCTGGCTACAGCGATTGCGGCATTTGTTGCCTGCAACAAAGAGGAGGATTTTCCCGAGGTGCCCTACCTTGAATACCGGGATTTTACCGTGCTGCGGAATTCAAATAATATTGACGAAAAAGGCATACTGAAAATTTATTTTACCGACGGCGACGGTGACATGGGCCTTGACAACGGCGACACCCTGCCGCCTTTTGATAAAAACAGCATCTATTATTATAATTTTTTTATTACTTACTACGAAAAGCAACATGGGCAATTTGTGAAGGTAGAACCTTCCGTAACCTTCAATTCCAGAATTCCCGTGTTGGAATCCTCAAGCAGCAATGGCGCTATCAAGGGAGAGATTGAGATAGAGATGTTTATCAACAACCCCTTTTCGGTCTATGATACCATTAAATTTGAGGCCTACATTGTTGACCGGGCGTTGCAGGCAAGCAACCTCATTTCCACCCCGGATATCATCCTGAAAAAACACTGAGCCTACCGCAGTTTGTGAATGGTGTAGGTGACCACGCCCCAGATGGACGCATCCATGGTATCGTTGATCTCTATCGGGTTAAAGTTTTCATTTTCAGGTACAAGAAACAATTTGTTGTTTTTTTTCATCAG
>JAGNBV010000007.1:12928-60226 GCA_018004645.1 Bacteroidales bacterium | reverse complement strand
ATTCATAACTTTGGTTTCTTACAAAGTTATTCTGCAAATCAAATCAAAAAATTAAAGAACGTTCTGTATATATTGTTTTTATTGTACTTTTAAAAGATTAAATATTTTTAAACGCATCACTACTATTCAACAATATGTATTTTTCGGAATTCAATGGCTTGCGGAATGTTTTTTATCCCTGTACCGTAGAAAACTACTTTGATTATATTGATATTTCTCACCATATTGCGGAGTTTCATAAATTTGATTCTGGCCGTCTTGAGATGTTTCTTTTTATATTCGGGAATCATTTAAATCTCGAGCCAACAGGCGATGATGGTTTTTGGGATGAAAGCTGGGACTGTGAGCCCGCAACTTACGAATTCAAAAAACTTGAAGGGTCCGGAAGAATCAGGGTTTTGGAGATCAGCCCGGATGATATTAAAAAATTTATAGATCAAAAAATCAGTTACCCGCTGCCGTATTCAAATTTCAATGAATTGTATTCCATTATCATCAATTGCTGGGACAAATACGCTGATATCAGCAGTCATTTACTGAAAAAGGAAGTTGCAGACGGATTAAAATCGAAGAAAATACAATTTGCGGCAAAAAAGCTGGATGAGTTCATACATTTGTTTATGGAGGCATTGTCTGTTTTGTATGGACTACATGAGGTTGATGATAATTAAAATAATTTCAGGAACTAAAAAATTAATAAAACATGAAAAAAAGAGAATTCGCTGTCTGCAGGAGAAACAATATTACGCCTGCTTCATACACTTGGGACTATTGTGTTCAGAACAAACTTCCATACATCATTGTTTACCCCAAAATAAAATTCTGCGATATCAGTTATGACCTGCTATCTCAGAATAAAGGACTTGCATTTGAAAAAGAACATGAGTTTTTGGACCGTTGGTTGAAAATTTACAACGATTATGTTAAAAGAAACAATTTCCCCAGGCTCAGGATAAAGCATATAGGCGGGAGGCTACATGTAATCTTTACCATATTTAAAAAAGATCGGGAGGAAATTCTTGACCTGCTTTTTGATGAAATTGAAAAACATATAAAAAAGTACGGATACACCGATGAAAAACTATCGGAGCATTACCGGAAAATCGAAAAATTCAACAACCGAATGAGGCGATAATTTGTCATGTATAAATAACAGTTGAAACTAAAATTCAGTTTTAATCAAAATTAATTTTAATGGTTAAAACTTCTTCAAACAAGGCGCCATTTTCTTCAGGACCACCGCAGGATTCCAGCTCTTTTGTTTTTGCTGAAAAATAAATCAACTTTTGACGTAGGTGTTCCATAAAAAAATAAAAAGGGCAAGCCCTTTGGAAAGGAACCTGCCCTGTCAATTATTACACAATAGGAACATAGATTTCAGTGATAAGATCTTCCGCCTTAGTGTCAAAAGGATCATTGAGATATTTTTCCAATACGGGAAGGTCGGCAAGCTGTTCTTTTGTACCGGAAAGCCAGGGGCCGAAAATCTGGTCATAAGTTTTTTCCAGCGTTTTGTAAGGGCCTTTGTGCGTGAAAACCGCATACTTGCCTCTGTCGAGGGTTTTGTTGCCAATCTTGCCTTCGGGTTTGACATCTTTGGGAACCGTTATGCATGCGTCGTATCTGCATTGGGTGGCTTTAGTGACTTCGGTGTCATCGTGGACAATGCCGAAATATTCTGATTTCTCCACATCAATGTTTTTCTTTTCAACAAAGTCCCATAATGTGTTCCACGCTTTTTCCGGGGCATTGCTGCTATAATTTCCGATGGACTGCACAAAGATGACAGACAGCGGATCAAGGTTGATGATTTTTTCTTTTAATTTCATGATGGTTTGTTTTTTTAAGGGTTGATATTTGGGTTGTGATGCGCATCCTTCCTTTGAGGGCGGGTAGCCGAAATGGTTTTTGTATTCAGCCGAAAAGGCCGGACAGTTTTTGTATTCGAGCTTTTCCGAAGTTTCCCAAATGCTCATTCCTGAAATCAGCATCTGTCTTGCCGCTTCCAGACGTAACCTAAGAATATACTGTCCGGGAGTTTCACCGGTGTCCGCCTTAAAGATCCTTACAGCATGTCTGGGAGAAACCAGGGCTACTTCGCCAAGTTCTTTTATACTTAGTTTTGTTCTGTTGAACAAATTTTCATTGATGTAATCCATCATTTTTCTGATGGCCTCTTTGTGGTATGTAATGGTATCGTTTTTCATCTGATTTTATTTTTCAGCAAAGATAGGGTGATCTTCTGTTTGCATTATTACTGTAAAGGAACAAAATGTCTGCCCCTGTAGAATAATCTGATTTTTCGTTATTGGTGCGGGGTTTTCTGTTTATAAAAAAAATAGTATAATGCAATGATTAATTTCAATATTCTCATTAAAAATGCGGAGAATATTTTGTATATTTGCCGCATAAAGAGGTTATCAGATGGCAAAATATATCTATCAATACCCCGACTGGCCTGATTTTTACTGGGACGAGAAAGAAATCCAGGTAATACTGGGCACCGTACGGCACTTGCAGGGAAGACTTTGGGGGCAGATTAACGCATTGGGGTTTTCAATAAAGGAAGAAAACACGCTCACCACGCTGACACTCGATGTGTTGAAATCGTCAGAAATAGAAGGCGAAATACTCAATTATGACCAGGTGCGTTCATCCATTGCCAGAAAACTTGGGCTGAAATGCGCGGGAATGGTAAATACCAGCAGATATGTAGATGGTGTGGTGGAAATGATGCTTGATGCGACACAGCATTACCGGAAACCGCTCGATGAAGAACGTTTATTTGGTTGGCATGCGGCTCTTTTCCCCACCGGAAGAAGTGGTATGTATAAAATTGATACCGCTTGCTACCGTAAGGGCGAAATGCAGGTTGTATCGGGCGCTATGGGCAAAGAAAAAATTCATTTTCAAGCGCCTCCTCCTGCCCGGGTGCCCGGCGAAATGAAGGCGTTTTTGAAATGGCTTAACAAGGACACCAAGCTGGATATGGTGTTGAAATCTGCCATTGCGCATTTTTGGTTCATCATTATTCATCCTTTTGATGATGGTAACGGGCGTATAGCAAGGGCAATTTCCGATTTATTGCTGACCCGTTCTGATGAAAGCCCGCAACGGTTTTACAGCCTTTCAAACCAGATTTTAAAGGAAAGAAAACTTTATTATAAGGTCTTGCAAAAGGTTCAGTTTTCTGATGGCGATATAACCGAATGGCTCGTATGGTTTCTGCACTGTTTATACAGGGCACTGCAAAGTACCGAAGAGTCTATACAAGGCGTTATCCGCAAGGCTGAGTTTTGGGATAAGCACAAGGAAACCCTGTTGAACAGCCGTCAGCGGCTGATGCTCAACAAGCTTTTTGATGGTTTTGACGGGAAGTTAAAAACCTCGAAATGGGCAAAAATGGCTAAATGCTCTCCCGATACGGCTTTGAGAGATATCAAAGACCTGATGGACAAAGGTATTTTAAAACAGGAAAAATCAGGCGGGAGGAGTACTAATTATATTCTTAATTTGTAAAGCGGGGACTGCTCACTTCCTTAAAAAATTTTTCTGATTTTTTTGACCACGACACATTTTGGCGTAGTCTCATTGTTATTTTGTTTTCATAAAAGAAATAAAAATGGAAACAAAATCAGAAAACAAAGTGTGTTTTAATGTGCTGCAAGCCATCAGCAGGGTGTTCAAAGCATCAAAAGACAGCAAACTCAAGAATGAGCTTTTTAAAAAAATCAACCCCAAACTCGAACTGCTGTCCGGATATTTTAAAGTAACCAAAAAACAGGCTTTCCTGCTTGCAAATGTCTATGCCCTTCTATGCAATGGCAGGACTTTTGAATTGCCCGATCTGAGTCACCACCTCGGAGTGGAACCTGTTGATTTGCTTGGCCTGCAGGAAGATTTAGACGAGCTGAACAGCAAAGGTATTTTATTAAAAAAAAGAAACAGAAACGGATTCTATGGCACAACAAATTTTGTTTATTTTATGGAAGATACCATTAGCAAAGCCATCTTAAAAAATTCACCGATTCAGCATATCAAACCGCTGACATGTAAGGATATTTTCGAAGTGTTAAACAAAATATACCTTTTCAGCGAAGAAAGAAATGAAGATAAAATGACAACAGAGGAGTTGTTTTCTCAGATGGAGCAGATATTGGATGCCAATTCCCACCTGGGTTTGATTCAAAAAGTGAAAAACCTGGAATTGTGTAATGACGACACCTATCTGTTTTATTACCTCTGCTGGAAAACCATAACAGGAAATGAATCCATAGACTTTAACAATGTGGTTGATGTAATTTTTGATGACGGATACCAGAAGGCGCGATACTCGCAGGAGTTTTATTCCGGCAAAAACATTCTGATGAGTCAAAAGTTTGTAACGCTTATAGAAGGAACTTTTTTCAATGATTCCGACATCAGATTAAGTCCCAAAAGTATTGAATTGCTTAAATCAGAAAACATTGCCCTTTTTTCAAGGAAAATAAGCAGGGACAATATTATTTCGGTTGCCGATATTGGGGCAAAAGACCTCTTTTTCGGCAGTTCAGAAAACCGTCAGCTCGAAATGATAGAAAACACGCTGAAAAGCGATAACTTCGACCAGTTGCAGCAGCGCATGAAACAGAAACACATGCCCGCAGGAGTCGCTTTGCTACTATATGGTGCACCGGGAACAGGCAAAACCGAGTCTGTGTATCAGATTGCCCGAAAAACAGGCCGTGAAATTATGCATGTGGACATCAGCCAGGCTAAATCCATGTGGTTTGGCGGAAGCGAAAAAAGAATAAAACAGATTTTTACCGACTATAGAGAGTTTGTTGAACAGAGCAAACTCTGCCCTATTCTGCTGTTCAACGAAGCCGATGCCATACTGTCAAGACGCAAAGACAGCAGCTATTCCATCGTATCACAGACCGAAAATGCCATGCAGAACATCATTCTGGAAGAAATGGAAAAGCTTAATGGAATTATGTTTGCCACAACCAACCTGACTGCAAACCTGGACAGCGCTTTTGAAAGAAGGTTTTTGTATAAAGTAGAGTTCTTTCCACCGGATTTCAATGCCCGGAAGTTAATATGGAAATCTAAGTTAATAGGGCTTTCCGAAAAGGATGGTGCATTGCTGGCCGATAAATTCCATTTCTCAGGAGGGCAGATTGAAAACATCGCACGGAAATGCGAGATGTTTGAAATCCTGAATGGGCGTATCCCAGATATCAATAAAATCGTGGAGTTTTGCGAAGAAGAACTGATAGATAAAAAGCAGCACATAACGGTAGGTTATAAAATTAATCACCCATAATAAATCGTTTCCGTTTTTAATGATAACATGCAGAAGCATCGTTATGACCGTCCCTTTCATATACTTTTTTGCCTGTCCAAAAAGTACAAGTAATAACTCTTTAAAAAGATACATAATTTGAGTTTTGCATGTTTTTTTTAAGTCACACTGAGCCGGACATAGCGCAGCAAAGAGGGTTGAGTCGGTGTCGAAGTGTGACATGCAACGGTCGTCTTCGACAATCTTCTCCTTCCACTTTCGTTTCAGGAGAATCTGCTACCAATGACAACAATATTGTATTTGGCTGTTTTACAGTTATTTCGGTCAGGCAGAGCCGTTGTTCTGGATAAAAATGAATTTGTTGAAAAAATTTATTGAACAACGAGTCGAAGTCGACCGAAATAAAATTCGATGAAATTCACCAACAATCAGGCCCCATTTCGACACGTCCCGAAAGTCCCTATACCTTTGGCCACAATGATTTATATTATCGGGACGGCTCAACGTGACCTGAATTTTTGTCATTAAATGTTATTTTTGTGCGCAGCATAATTACCACTCTGACTGACCGAAGATTTGTTATTTTAACTATAATTAAAAAAGTTCTTTTTATTGAATCATTATCATGCAATCCACATTGATTGTTATTTGACGATTTTATTTTTTATGCAAAACTTCAGTAAATATTTTTTAGCATTTTTTAACCTCGGCCATATTTTGTCGTAGTATGTTTTTATATTTGTTGAAAAATTAAACCCATGTCAAAACGAGAATCCATATCAAGAGCATATCTGATTATTAAAAAACTCAGAAGAAATCCTTCCACATTCACCGAAATAGCCGATTACCTGGAACGTGAATCAGAGATACAGTCTTATGACTATACTGTTTCAAAACGGACCTTTCAGCGCGACCTGGAAGACCTCCGCTCGATTTATAACATTGATATCAAATATGATTTCTCCCGGAAAGTCTATTACATCTGTGAAGAAGGCCAGCCTGAGATGAACGAGCGCATACTGGAAGCCTTCGACATGTTGAATGCCCTGAATCTCTCAGACGGACTTTCAAAATACATACACTTTGAAAAGCGTAAGCCGCAAGGGACAGAGAACCTCAACGGGCTGTTGCACGCTATCAAAAACAGGTTTCAACTGCAGTTCTTATATAAAAAATTCTGGGATGAGGTACCGGCAAAAAGAACCGTAGAGCCCCTGGCACTCAAAGAATTCCGAAACCGCTGGTACCTGATGGCTAAAGACCTTAAAGATGATAAAATAAAAAGTTTCGGCCTCGACCGATTAAGTCAGCTTGATATCACCAGGAGGACATTCAAGTATCCCAAAGATTTTATCATTGATGAAAAATACAAATATGCCTTTGGCATCATCACTCCTAACGACGAAAAACCGGAAGAAATAATTTTATCATTTAATAGTTTTCAGGGTAAATATATCAAGACCTTGCCGCTTCACCATACGCAGGAAATAATTATTGATAATGACGAGGAGTTGCGAATACGCTTAAAATTATTTGTTACACATGACCTGATTATGGAGTTGTTGTCCTACGGCGAAAATGTTAAAGTAATCAATCCAAAAAGCCTTCAGAATCATATTAAATATTCACTGCGTGAATGTCTAAAACAATACGAGTCAACAAAAAAAAATAATTAATATGCTATCAAAATCAAGATTTACCAGGGGCGTGAATTGCCCAAAGTCGTTGTGGCTGTATGTCAACAAAAGAGAAGAACAGATCATTCCCGAAGCAACACAAGCCATATTTGCAAGAGGCACCAGCGCAGGAGAATTGGCCCGGCAATACTTTCCGGGCGGTGTGCTTGCAGTGAGCAGCGGGGAACTGCCGGGCTATGCTTCGGCAAAAAAAACGCAGGAACTTATCAGGAAAGGCGTGGAAACCATTTATGAAGCTACGTTCATTTATGACAACACCTTAGTTGCGGTAGATATTCTGCATAAGGAGGATGGTAAATGGCAGTTATACGAAGTGAAAAGCACCAACAGCGTGAAACCCGAGCACATCAAGGATGTTGCGATACAGTACTATGTGACCAAAGGCAGCGGCCTGGATCTGGAAGATATATTTTTGATGCATTTCAACCGCGACTATGTAAGGCATGGCGAAATTGTTGTCCGCGACCTTTTCCTGCCCGAAAGTATATTACAGGGTGTTTTGGATTATCAGCCCGAAATAAAAACAAAAATCCCTGAGCTGTTGCAGATGCTGAAAGGAGATGAACCTTGTATTGCCATGGGCGACCAATGCGAAAATCCTTACCATTGTGATTTCTATGAATACTGTTCACGCTTATTACCTGCTGTTGAAGAAGAACCCGTGGAACTGAGCAGCACGCCGGAGATACAGGAAGAGGAGCTGAAAGAGTTTATTGATGGTTTGCAGTATCCTTTGTATTACCTCGATTTTGAGACCATCATGCCGGGAGTGCCAATGTTCAACGAATCAAGGCCTTACCAGCAACTTCCCTTTCAGTATTCATTGCATCACCAGGACACAAAAGGAGGCGAGCTAAAACATGATTTTTATCTTGCCTGTAATGATTTGACTATTGATCCGCGTGAAGCGCTTATTAAGCAGTTGATAGAGCAGACCCGGCCTGCTAAAACAATCCTGGTATATCACATTGTGTTTGAAAGAACCCGCGTTAGCGAGATGCAGCGCGACTTTCCGCAATATGCACAGGAACTGCAACACATTATTGACCGCATGGATGATTTGATTATTCCGTTCAGGCAGGGCTTTTACCGCACCGAAACCATGAACGGTTCATCCTCAATCAAGCAAGTATTGCCGGCGCTGTGTCCCGAACTCACCTACGATGACCTTGAAATAGGCGAAGGCATGGCCGCCAGCAATGCATTCCTTGATTTGTATTATTGCATTGATGAAGAACTGAAACTGCAGATTCGCGAAAACCTCTTAAAATACTGCCATCTGGACACGCTGGCGATGGTAAAAATTCTTGAAATATTGTACCAGAGCATAACCTAAAATTAGTTTTATACGGCTAATAGCAATATAAAAGAAAATAAATGATGAACAGATTTCGATGAACCATGCTAACGGCAAGCAGGGATTTATGAAGTATTGTGCTTCTTAAATCACCTGTTGTGAGAAGTTTGCAGTGTCTGTTGCACAACTAGTGTGTTTTATGGTCACATCTGTGTCTTGTTTATCCCCTACGGGGAATGGTTGCCATTATTGATTGCGTTACAATACTTTAACCGCTACGCGGTAAATAATACAATTCTTTCCCTTAATTAATCATGCCTGTAAGGCATACATTATTGTAAAAACTTAGCTGTTTTACGTCCTTACCCGGTAGGGGTTATACTCCTATAACATAATTCCAACTCTTAATACCTGTTGTACGAAGTTTTCTGTGTCTGTTGCACAATTGGTTGGCCGCTTCTCAAATTATCATTCGTTAACCGGTGTTCGAGATTAAAAAAGAATTTTAGCTATAAACATGTACGCCGCCGACCTGAAAAGGTAACGGCGGCGTAGTGCTATAGCAATGCGTACGGCCACATCTGAGCGATGCCGCAGATGAGGCAAAATGCTTTATAACAATCCGGCCTTGACCACAAGTTCTGCAAACCGTTGTGAATAACCGGCTTCGTTATCATACCAGGCCACAACTTTTACACAAGTGCCGTCAATGACCTGGGTAAGTTTAGAATCAAAAATTGATGAATGAAGGTTATCAACGATATCAACACTTACCACCGGGTCGGTACAATATTCCAATATTCCTTTCATGGCGCCTTCGGCAGCTTGTTTCATGGCGGCGTTTACATCGTCTTTATTTACGGGTTGGTTCATCTCGCAGGTCAGGTCCACCACCGATCCGTCAGGAGTAGGCACACGCATTGATAATCCATCGAGTTTACCGGCAAGTTCGGGTACTACCAGGCCTATGGCCTTAGCTGCTCCGGTACTGGTAGGAATGATCGACATGGCGGCAGCCCGGGCGCGGCGCAGGTCTTTGTGCGGTGCGTCCAGAATTATCTGGTCGTTCGTATAAGAGTGGATGGTGTTGATGAGCCCGTGTTTGATGCCAAAACTATCGTTCAGCACTTTAGCAATGGGCGCCAGGCAGTTGGTAGTACAGGAAGCGTTGGAGACAAAACGGTGTTCGGGTTTCAGTTGTTCCCCGTTGACGCCCAGCACTATGGTGATGTCCACATCCTGAGCCGAGTTGGCAGGTACCGACAACACTACTTTGCGGGCTCCGGCCTGTGAATGTTTTTCGAGTTTCTCGCGGGTGCGGAAAATACCCGTACATTCTGCCACAACGTCTACTCCAAGATCTTTCCATGGGAGCGATGCTGGGTCTTTTTCAGCATACACCCTGTATTTTTTCCCGTCGACAATAATATGATCGTCGCCCACGCTAACTTCGCCGGGGAATTTTCCATGTACCGAATCGTATTTTAATAAATGGGCAAGAGTTTTTGCATCTGTCAGGTCGTTCAGGGCCACAACCTCAATATTTTCCATTTTTAAAAGAGCTTTAAATGTGAGCCTGCCGATACGGCCAAAGCCATTAATAGCAATTTTTACAGTTGACATATTTTTTTTATTTAAAATTTATGCAAAAATATAACTAAAATAGAAGCTTTCAAAATAAAAAAAGAGGCCTTAACCTCTTTTTTTATCTGTTGACAAATCATTACCTGTACAAGGTTACGATACCTTTGGTTTTGTGCCGTATCCTTTTGGTATCCATCAGGTGGATGATATACACATAAGTGCCGGTGGCAACGGGCTTATCCTGATAAGTGCCTTTCCAGCATTCATTGATGTCGATGGATTGATAAACCAGTTTTCCCCAGCGGTCGTATATGAATATTTCAAAATTTTCTTCGAGTATACCAAAGCCATTTATACAAAATTGTTCGTTTTTGGGGTCATCATTGGGTGTAAATGCATTGGGAAGATACAGTCCATAGGTGGGTTCGATGCGGATAACCTTTAATGTGCTATCGACACATCCGTGATCAGTGGTAACTTTTAATGTTACCAGATAACTCCCGGTATCTTCCATTAATGAGAAGTTGTAATACGGATTACCGATTGAATACGAGTGATAAGGGTTTTGAGCCGTGGAGTTGTTACCATCGCCAAAATCCCAATACCACTGATCCAGTATGCCATGCGAATGATCGAAGAAATGAAATTCGGGGTTGGTTACTAAGGCAGCGTTTTCGGGGGCGGTGGAGAAAATAGCCACCGGCCGCGGATACACCGTGATATAGTCCGACAACGTAAGGGTTCCTACCAGATGCCCGGGATTGGTAATGGTCAGTGTTACGGAGTAGGTTCCCGGCTCATCGTAATACCCTACAGGATTTTTCTCATGTGAAAATGTTCCGTTACCAAATTCCCACAGATAAACCGCATCGGCATGTACCTGGGTGGACTGATCCGTAAATTGAACCGTCAATGGAACACAACCCGATCTGGGTTCGCCGGCGAAGCCCACAATAGGATAAATAGGGAGCACAGTAACGGTAACGGAAGCAAAGTTCTGACAGCCATTGGCATCCGTAACAGTAACCATATAAGTCGTTGTTGTTTCCGGTGTAAGAACAGGGCAGGCTGAGGTGTTTTGGCCGTTAAGTGATGGGTCGGGAGGGCTGGCCGACCACAAATAGGATGTTCCGCCCGAAGCGCAGATGGTTGTGGTTTCCCCGTTATAAATAGTAGAGGGAGTAGCCGTGGCCGTAACCGTGGGAAGTGGGTTTACCACCACGGTGACAGAATCAGTGCCGTTACAGATATTATAAACTGTTACATAATACTGGGTGGTAGTGGTGGGCGATACAGAAATCGATGCCGTGGTTGCTCCGGTGCTCCACAAATAGGAGGTGCCTCCACTGGAACTCAGATTAGCCGGTTGGCCGACACATATCGTATCGTTGGGACCGGCATCAACATTGGCCGAGCCAATGGTTATGCTAACGCTTTCGGTGGCAGAATCATCGCATATATCGGTAACCGTACAAGAATAAGTTGTTGATTGCGGAGGCAGCACCACGGCAGAGGAATCGGTGCCTGCGCCGTTATCCCAGACATAAGTATAGGGCTGAAAACCTCCGGTGGGATTTACCCAGATAGTGGTTGAATCGCCGCACAGTGTGGTGTCGCTCGACGAAACTAAGGCTACCGGGGAGTTATCAATAATATTGATAGTAACATCAGAGCCGCTTCCGCAAACCACCGTCTGAACATGGAAAACAACGGTTTCTGTTCCTTCGGTCAGGCCGTCGGTTAAAGGATGAATAACCACTGCCACAGAATCCTGGCCTGCAGGAACAACAACATTATTGGGGATATTAGTATAATCAACGCCATTGGTGGCCGTCCCCGTAATGGTAAATGGGATTGTATAAGGAGTAGCGGCCGGACTGGAAAGCTTAAAGCTAATATAGCCGTCGCTGCACCCTTCCACGGCATTATTGCCTGCTCCGGGCACCGAAAAATGAGATGAAACGGTAACACCATAAGCCGACAAACTGTTGGCCTTGAGAAACACTCCCGAGTCATAGGAACTGTCGCCGCAATCTCCAATGGCAATTTTCAGGTGGTATGTCTGGCATGGCTGTACCAGTATCCAGGCCGTATATACCTTGGTCAGCCTGTCGTATTGAAAATAGGTCCCGCTGGCATTCGACCATGAGTAAGTTGCTCCGGCATTGCACACGTTATTGATGGTTACATAATTTGCCGGATTGTTTGGCATCTTTGCGATATTTACCGAACTATTGGAAAAAGGGCCTGAAATACCCGGACCGCTGACGAAAAATCCAAAAACATCGTTATAGCTCGAATTGCAAAATTCATCAAACTCTTCAGAGCCAAACACATACTGAAATTTTATAGTATCGGCTATTGGAATAAAGTCAAATTCAAGTACGGCTTTGTCATACACCGTATTTGAAGGCACCAGTGCCTGCAGGTCGGGATCGCTGCCAGTTGCAGAGCCGGTTCCGGAACTTCCGGTATTATTCGGCCCAATCGCATTGGAACCCTGCCCTGATGTGATGATAATTCCCTGTGCAAAGCCTAATTGCGTAGCTGCAACACCAGCGGCGTTAAAACTACCTATCATGTTGGAGCTGATATTGGCAGCAGAACCATTAAAAAGTCCGTTGCTCACGGTAACACCGGTTCCAACCAACACATTCTGAACTAATTGTATCGGAGTCATGCCCAACGCTGTGCCCTGCACCACCGTTAGTTGCGCAGGTAACCTTAAGGATATCAAAAATCCTCCCGCCAAAAAAACGCCCAACCAAAACTTAAAGAAAATATTTCTAAACATATGCCATATATTACTTTTAAAAAAACCAAGCCATATATAATCAGTATCTTATATATGCAAAGTTATAAAGAATTATCGATGTATACGTGATTGCCTCCCAAAAAGTTATTTCTTATTAAAAAAATGATTAATCCAAATTATAACAGATTGTTTATTTTTATAACGGATTTAGAGGAAAAATAATTGGGGACAGCGCACATTACCGGCAAAAAATCTTTTGGCAGGTCATCATTTCAAAGGTTTTTAAAAAAGAAATGGTGGGTATTTTTTGCATTAGCATTCATAATTTTTTTTTGGTTTTCATTACCCCGTCCCCTATTCAGGGATCCTTGCTGCACTGTGATGGATGATTGCCAGGGTGTATTGCTGGGAGCCCGCATAGCTGCCGACCACCAATGGCGTTTTCCTGCGGGGAAGACAGTGCCGGAAAAATTTCAGAAGGCGGTAATAATGTTTGAGGATCGTTTTTTTTATTATCACAACGGGCTCAATCCCTGGGCTATGGCCAGAGCTGCTTACCAGGATATCAAAGCCGGAAAAATTGTAAGCGGTGGCAGCACCATCACCATGCAGGTAATACGGCTTTCAAGAAAAGGCAGGCCACGCACTGTTTTTGAAAAAATAGCAGAAGCTTTTCTGGCGGTAAGGCTTGAACTGACTTACAGCAAAGAGGAAATACTTGCTCTATATGCAGCCAATGCGCCTTTTGGTGGCAATGTAGTGGGTATTGATGCAGCTTCCTGGCGTTATTTTGGCAAAAATGCCGCACAGTTGTCATGGGCAGAAGCAGCCACGCTCGCGGTATTGCCTAACAGTCCTGCGCTGATTTACCCCGGAAAAAGCCATGATAAACTGCTGAAGAAAAGAAACAAAATTCTAAATAAACTCTATAAAAATAATTATATCAGCCAGGAAGAATTCCTGCTTGCACAAAACGAACCCCTGCCAGGGAAGCCTTATCCCTTGCCGCAGGCAGCAACACACCTCCTCGACCGCTCCATAAAAGAAGGTTATTCCGGTAAAAGAATAAAAACAACTCTGGATATCGGCCTGCAAACCAGAGTTCTATCCATCATCGAACGATACCACGAAAAATATAGTGCTAATAAAGTCAATAATGCCGCAGTACTTGTGGTTGAGGTTGAAACGGGCAACGTATTGGCATATGTGGGAAATACCACCGAAACAAACCATGACGGTAATGGTTGCCAGGTGGACATCATTACCTCTCCAAGAAGCACGGGCAGCATCCTTAAGCCTTTTTTATATGCGGCTATGATCAACGACGGGCAATTGCTGCCTGCTGCACTGGTGCCGGATATACCTGTTCAGTTGGGCGGCTTTATTCCTGAAAACTACAGCCTGACATACGATGGTGCAGTGCCTGCAAAAAGAGCGTTGTCGCGTTCACTCAACGTGCCGGCTGTCAAGATGTTGCAGGCATACGGTATCAACCGTTTTAATTATGTTCTAAAAAAAATAGGACTAACCACCCTACACAAACCTCCCTCTCACTATGGGTTGGCAATTATTTTGGGCGGAGCCGAAGCCAACCTGTGGGATATGACAGGCGCATACGCCAGTATGGCGCGCACGCTCAATCATTATCAGCCTTATGATTCCCGCTACGATAAAGGAGACTTTCGCCCGCCGGTTTATATTTTTCAGGATGCAAAAAAGAAAAGCCCGGGCACCGAAAAATCTTCTGTACTAAGTGCTTCATCCATCTGGTTTACCTTTGAGGCCATGAATGAAGTTTCCCGGCCTGATGAAGATATGGAATGGCAACAGTTTTCTTCGTCGGCTAAAATAGCCTGGAAGACCGGCACCAGTTACGGAAGCCGCGACGCATGGGCAATAGGCGTAAACCCCCGGTATGTAGTGGCTGTTTGGACAGGAAATTCTGACGGCGAAGGGCGACCGGGAATGACCGGCCTGACTTATGCGGCACCCATTATGTTTGAAGTGTTTAAATCTTTGAAGCCGGAGGGTTGGTTCTATGCGCCATACGATGACATGATCCGCCTGCCTGTATGCAGGCACAGCGGATTTAAAGCAACAGCGGTTTGCGAAGAGGTTGATACGGTGTGGGTGCAGAAAAATGGCGCCAAAAGCCCCAATTGCCCGTACCATCAAATAATAAAACTTGATGCCAGCGGGCGGTGGCGCGTAAACAGCGAGTGCGAACCGGTAGCTGCAATCCGTTTTCAAAAATGGTTTGTGCTGCCACCCGTGATGGAGTATTTTTACAAGTCAAAAAACCCATTTTACCGCGTTTTGCCACCCTTCCGCGACGATTGTGTGCCGCAGGAATCGGGTGCCGGGCCGGATATGATCTACCCTAAAAACAACAGTCGCATCTATATTCCTGTGGACCTTAACGGGGAACGTGAAAAGGTAGTTTTTAAAGCGGCTCACAATATAACAGGGATAAAACTCCATTGGTACCTTGATAATACTTTCATTGGCAGTACCAGCGATTTTCATCAGATGGCGCTTGCGCCCGAAGCCGGCAAGCACAAACTAACCCTGGTGGATCAGAAAGGACAGCACCTGACGGTGAATTTTGAAATCATCGAAAAACAAAGACAGAACAAACCCTGATTATCCCAATTTACGCATTAAATACTTCTATTACGTAGCAATAGGGCAGACCAATCATTACTGTCTAATATTCAATAACATATTTATAATCATTAATGCGTAATCGACATAGAAAATGTTACCGACAAGTCGGTAACATTTTCTATGTCGGGATTACCCAGATGCAACACACAATCCCGCCCACTGCTCAATAGTTCACTACGTTCCTATTGTGCAATCTGGGATTATCTGACCAGCGAAATATTGCCTTTCTTACGAATTTCAGTGCCATCAGCCCAGGTCACGATAAGCCGGTACACATAAACATCGGAAGGCATTTTTTTTCCTTTGAATGTTCCGTCCCACCCTATTGAAATATCTTTAGATTCAAAGACTTCTTCGCCCCAACGGTCGAAAATAATCCAGTCAATAAAAATATCTTTACCGTGAACAAAAACCACATCATTGATACCATCGCCGTTGGGCGAAAATACATTAGGCACATAAACAACCGGGTCTATACAGTCTGCTAAAATATTAAATTCAATGGTTTCAGAAGCAGAACACTGGCGGGCATCGCTCACCGTTACCGAGTACGTTCCGTTGGTAAGATCACTGAGGGCTGACAGGCTGTCGCCGGTATTCCACCAATAAACATAGGGAGGGGTCCCGTCATTCACCGTAAGAGTTATGGATCCGTTATTCATGCCGGGGCATCCCGGTGGTATGGTGTCCACAGTAATTACAGGTACCGGATGCACTGCGATGGTCACGGTACTGGTATCATAACATCCGCTTGACGATCCCGTAACCGTATAAGTGGTAGTGGAAGTCGGTCCGGCTATTACAGTATCCCCTGAACTAATGTTTAATGACTCCTGCGGAGCCCAGGTATAGGCAGACATGCCCGTTGCAACCAGCATAACGGACTGTCCTTCGCAAACAGCCGTGTCATTGGTCAGGATATCAACAGCGGCAGGTACAAAATTCACAGTTATCGAATCCCTGGCAAGGCAGGGAGCAATACAGGCTTCCACCCAATAAGTTCCAGGGGCGGTAACCGTTATTGACGGTCCGGTGGTGCTGTCGGACCACAGGTACGAATTTGCCGGACCAACAGATAAAGTAAGGCTTTGTCCTGCACACAGCGTGGTATCATTACCGAGGTCAACATCAGGTGCGGTACAGACGGTCATTTCGAAGAAATTGGGCAGCCCCGACTGAGAAATACCAGTAGATAAAAGAATCTGATTGTCCACATAATTACAGAAATAGCCCTGAGTATTGGGATTATTGATTACGCCGAGGTAGGGCACACCATATTTGGCGGCATAAATTTTACCATCGGGACCTAAGAGCAGGGCACAGGTGGGTCCCGGAGGGCTGGCTATCAGGGTAGTAGAGGCAATGATCAGGCTGTCGCTGCCGGCATTCATGTTTACCTGATACAGGTCGCAAGCCGTGAGACCACTGAAATAAAACAGGTTGTCGTCGGAAGAAAACTCCAATCCATAAGAAACAAGACTGGTTGGAAAAGTAATCGGATTAGAAATCACCCCGGAGGTTTTATCAAAATCAAAAATTTCGAGTTGGTGGGGAAACCAAACCGACATGGCCAGCTTATCGCCATGATGGTTAGGCTTTAGATAACCCTGACTTGCAAAGATATCCGGGTGAGTAACACCCACCGTGCTTAACACAGGAACAGGATTAATGCCGCCAGCAGTCAGCAGGTAGGCAAAAAAAACATTGTTTGATGGTTCATGGCCGAGTATCCAGAAATCGGTACCATTGGCTGCGCGCACAGCAGTGACACGTTCTTCCGAGACAGGATGCAGCATAAAGTTTTTGGTTGCCGTTACATCGCCATGGCCTCCGTCGAGAGAGAGGTCAACAATGGAATATCTTATGGCGCCGGTATCATTATACCAGGGAGTGGTGAAAATATAATACTTATTGGAATCGCCGGGCATGGGTACGATCAACGACGACTGGGCAGCATTCTGATGCCCCAATAGCCCACTGCCATTTGGCATCAGCGCATGATTGCCGTTCCAGACACTTACTCCATCCGTGTAAAAAAGAAGGTTGCCATAATAATCGCATATTGAAGCACATCCTTCAATCGAATATACATTCCCCGCCACGGTTACGGGTGTGCATGAATTGAAGTCAAGACCGGCACCTTCACCGAAAAACCATTGGTTATAATAACCCTGACCATATACGGAATTTGTAACACAAAATCCTAATAAAAGAAAGATATTTTTACAAAGAGATTGCAGTTTTTTTATGGTCATAACAAAATAATTAGTGAAAACAATTACCAACAATTTGTGCTTCCTAAATTTATTTCTTGTGATAGAGGATCACTCATTGCTTATTTATTCAGTTTTTTTTGCGAAAAAACAGTTTTGAGCAAATGTATAAAATATCCTGTAAAAAACACTATGTTTTTTTATCTGTGCAACAAAGATTTTACGCTCTGCGGCCATAAGGCTGATGCGTGCTGGGCGGTATTACAGGGAGCCAGAAAAATAAAAAAATTGAAACGATATGATATCCCCGGATCATAATTGTTCCCTGCATATTTTGTCATCAGGCTGCTAAGTAATATTTTTGCACCCAATTAATAAATTTTTTATGTCGAGAAAAACTGTTTTAACCTTAATTGGAATTTTAATAATCACTACGGTATTTGGACAAACAGATTCGTCGTTGGTTTATTTCACTAAAGACATCAGTGCTGAAGGCATGCTGAAAGTTTTTTCTTTTATTGAGAAAGAAGTCAGCGGCAAGGTAGCTTTTAAAGTGCATTTTGGCGAAGAAGGGAATCAGAACTACCTGCCTGCCGGAATGATGAAGCCCCTGGTAAAGAAGCTGGATGCCACCCTGGTTGAAACCAATGTGCTGTATGTCAGCAAGAGGCACTACACCAAGTCGCACATACAATTGGCCAAAGATCATGGCTTTACCTATGCCCCGATTGATATTCTTGATTCGGAAAAAGATACGGGTATCGTTACCGGAACAAAACATTTTGATACCATATACACCGGGTCGCATTTTTTTAATTATGATACGTATGTAATATGCTCCCACTTTAAAGGTCACGGAAGCGCTGGATTTGGCGGGGCCATCAAAAATGTCAGTATGGGATTGGCCGCTATTCAGGGCAAAAGAGCTTTACATGCCAATGATGTTCCTGCCACTCATCCTAACAAGTGCATCCAGTGCGGGGCATGCCTTAAAGAGTGTCCGTCGGGGGCAATTACACTAAATCCGTTGACTATTGACAGAAGCAAGTGTATTGGATGCGGAAAATGCATCAGCACATGTCCGGTACAATCATTTTCGGCTCCACGCGGATCAGCAAAAGAAATTGTTTTTCTGGAGCATCTTGTAGAATATGCCAAAGTGTTTACCGGACAAAAAAAGATGGTTTATATCAATGTACTGGCTAATATTTCAAAATCTTGCGACTGCGCAGGTACTGCCCCCAAGCCATTCCTTGTGGATATCGGGATTTTGGCTTCTACGGATATAGTAGCTATTGAAAAAGCCAGCCACGACATGGTGGATAACGCTTGCCAATGTGATGATGCTTTTGTAAAAGCCGGTAATCCCAGTGGAAAACACCAGATCGATTACGCCGCCGAACTCAAAATGGGAAATCCGGTATATAAGCTGATAACTGTTGATAAATAAGAGTGTAACACTCCTTTTTATTCTTTATCCTTCGAATCGATAATTATTGTAACGGGCCCGTCGTTTTCAAGTTCCACTTGCATATAGGCGCCAAATTCGCCACTGGTAATACTTTTATTTATTTCGGTTTCCATTTGCCGGATAAACTTTTCGTATAGAGGGATGGCTGTCTCGGGTTTTGCTGCACGGATATATGATGGACGGTTGCCCTTTTTTGTGCTGGCATGCAAGGTAAATTGACTAATAACCATTACTTCTCCTGAAATATCTGTGACTGAAAGGTTCATTACCCCCTGGTTGTCGTTGAAAATTCGCAAACGGGCAACTTTCCCGCAGAGCCATTCGATATCTTCATCCCAATCGGAATCTTCTATGCCGAGCAAAACAAGCAAACCCTTGCCGATGCTTTTTCTTTGGGTGTTGTTTATTAAAACCGAAGCCTCATTAACGCGTTGAACAACCACCCTCATCTTTATTACGTATTAAATCAGAAAAATTCATTTTTTTCGGGGTATCTTTATTTCCAGACCAAGACAGTTTACCTGCCTGACATTTCATTTCAGATTCGGTAACAATTTACCGATCGGCCATTAACAATCTTATTTCTCTGTTTTACCGCCACCGGCACAAAGTATTGGTATGTGGTATTCATTCAAAAGCAGGTTTTCTTTGTCGGAGTCTGCAAAATAGTAATATTCTTTGGATGGCACCGACATGGTGCATATAAGGTCGGCACCGACAGATTGTGCGTATTTCAACGTTTGCTTTGCATATCCCAGGGAGTAAACATTTTGATCTTCCTTCACACGAACCAACTGGATGCCTCTTGATTCAAAACGGCGAACTGCGTTTTCGATATTGTTTATCAGGCTGTCTGGCCAGTCAAAGCCATTCTTGCGTATAGAGTACAGATGAACCTCGGCGTCGAAAACAACGGCAAAAAACAATACGGCCTCCACCGCATCATTGAAAGTATCGTGGCTGCCCACCGGTAAAACAATTTTTTTGAAAGATTTTATTGCCTGCGATTTTTCCTGTACTACCAACAAGGGTATGCAAATTTTTTCTGCCAGTTTAAGAATGTTTGCACCGAACAGCATTTGTTTGATTCCTTTGATGCCGTGTGTTCCTATAACCATTAGGTCATAATTGCGTTCGCATGCCTCATAAGGAATAATGTCAAAAATAGATCCTTCGCGAACCAAAATATCACAACGGATACCGCTATGGGAATAAATATTTTCCGCTTCTGCCAACAGTTTTTTCGTCACCTCTTCTTTGGATTCTGCTTTTTCGGTAAGCACGTGCAGCAGTGTCAGGCCGAAATTGGTTTTCAGCGCAATAGCAACGGCCTGCTTTATTGCCTGGCCTGCAATTGGAGTTAAATCGGTAGGTACAATTATTTTATTTTTCATTTTCTTATTATCAACATTGTTATTAGCAAACTTACGGAATATTCATGAAATAAATATTCACAAAAAAATAAAAAGTATTTATCATGCAACTAAAATTTTACAAAGAGTTTTGCCATATTGCTACATTTCCGATTTCTCCCGGATAATTAATTAACATTCGCCTAAAATTAAAAATTGAAGGTAGAAATATTTTTATCAGGTAAATGGGAAAATACAAATAATAAATACGGTATATTTCAAATTAACAATAGTATATTGGTAAAAATTGTAATATTGCAGACTTTTTTCAGACTTTTTTAAATTTAAAACAAATTCGAAAGGTCAAAAAACCAAATTAATCAATAAAAACCAAGATATGAAAAAAACACAGACTAGTTTTAAAAACAAGGCAGCCCTGATTTCGATTATCCGCAATACATTAGTAGGCGGAATAATTGTTTGTTGTGTCGCTGCCGGAAATGCGCAGGTTACTACAACACGCGCCAGTGAAGGACTTTCTGAGCAGAAAGCAACCCCAAAGAATCAATCCGTCAGCACCAGGCCTGATATCACTTTGCAAAGGATACAACCGGAAGCAACCCGGGAAAAAATGGGCGAACACGCTCCGGATTTTAACGATGAAAATTTCCAGACCAAAAAGGCGGAATGGATAAAAAATTATCCTGAAGAATACGAAGCATTTCTGAAAAAAACTGCAACTTCCGGAGCTCGGAAAGTTCAAACACCACAAGCTGTAAAACCCCATCAAAAAATTGCAGAACATGCTCCTTTTCTTGACGATCCTGATTATGCAGCCAAAAAAGCCGAATGGATGAAAAATTATCAGCAGGAGTACGAACAGGTAATGCAAGAAGGCCAGCATTCCAAAATAAAATAATAACCAAGAGGTTCATGTCTAACCAACGATAATAAAACCGACAATGAAAAAAACCATACGCATAATTATTTCGGCCGTTTATCTTTTTTCGGCAATTGTTTTGTCTGATAAAATTCAGGCACAACCTTACACACAGAACAAAACCATAAGTGCTCAAAAAGATGTTTTAAAATCATCAGCCACCAATGACTTTTTAAATAATAAGCCTGCATCCCATACTATTACGTCAGAACCCCGTGGGCAACTTTCTTTTGCGGATCGCAACTGGCGCGGCGAAGGGCGGTATGCTGCCTTTACACCAGAACAGGAAGACCTTTCCAAACGCGACGAAAACTCCAAACATTTTTTGAAAGCTGACGGCACGCTCACCGCGGTTATTTCGCAGGGGCCTGTACATTACAAGGATAATGCCGGCAACTGGCAGGATATCAGAACGGATATCCGGCCAAATACTTCTGGAAAAATGACTGATTATCCATACGCTGTAACCGAAAACAAACATCAGGTTTATATTCCGCAAACCCTTGATGAAGGATACTTAGTGCAATTTACCAACGGTGGAGTCAAGATGGGGATGCAGGGTGAAGTGCGCTTGCTTTCGGCAGATTACACTCCCTTGAAATCCCTTACCCGTGCTTCGGCCAACGGCACCATCAACGATAACACCATGAAATATACTGGCACATATCCTTTTGGATACGATGAGTTGACTTTAGGCTGGATGGGTGTCGAACACGATATTATTTTAAACGAAAAACCTGCACTGCTCGACAATGCTCCTGCAGGATCCATAATTGCTTTTCGCGAATTTGTAAAACTGCCGGAAAATTGGAAAATAATCAACAAAAAAGAAATTATCAGCACAGATTGCGGTCAGGTAGCAGAAAACAGAGGTCTGGTCATTATCGATGACCAGGGAACTATTGCAGGAGAAATTCTGACTCCTTATATTCACGAAATGAACCAGCGCCTGATTCCGGGAAATGATCCGGTAAAAGGCCCGGGCATCGAAAACAGGGAAGAAAGCACTACGGGTACGTTTCGTATTGAAGCCGGAAACGGTGGTTATTATATCGAAACCTGTGTCGCTGCCTCATGGCTAAACAGTCCCGACAGGATTTATCCCGTAGTGATTGACCCCACTATCAATTGTTATCCTCAACAGACCGGTAGTTTATACACCGGATGGAATTATAATGCCTCGCATTGTTTTATCGGGTTCCTCGTTATGGGGGATTATCTTTTCTGGGTTTCTAATTATCCTTCCGGATGTAATCCTATTGACTCGGCAAAATACAACTCCAAAGGATACATGTATTTTAACACCGCCAGTATAACAGACGGATCGACAATAAACTCCGTCGTGCTGAACTACAATGTTCAATCAAAAAGTTCCGGAACACCCTACTATCGCATCAGGAGCATGGCCACACTGGCCACCTCGTGTTCAGCGCGCTGGACCAACGAGACCACCGGAACTATTTATCAAACCTATACCTCACTGACCACCACAGGCTGGAAACAGCACACTCTGGGGGCCACCGCTAACAGCGACCTGGCCAGCCGGTTGACCTCAAATTATTTCGGGGTGGCTTTTGACGAATACGAAACTGCCGGCTGTTACTGGGTAAAAACTTATGGTTATACCTCGGAATACCGGCCATACATAACCGTTGATTACTGTACCACGCCTGGCACACCTGCCAGTGCATCGGGAGCATCCACCGGCCCTACTACCGCCACACTTTCATGGTCAGCCGGCACCCCGGCAGGCAGTCCCACGGTAACTTATTACTGGGTTGTGGGAACATCGCCAACGGTAACTTATGGAAATGGCATCGACCAGGGAACAGCCACATCATCAACAGTCACAACGACCCTGTTATCGTGCGGAACAACCTATTATCTCAGAGTTTATGCTTCCACAAGTTGTAACAACACTTCTTCCGGATATGTTACTTCCGCAGCATTTACAACATCTCCTTGTGAAATGACAGTACCTGCCAGCGGAAACAACAGTTATACCGCATGTTCGGGACATTTATACGACAATGGCGGATCTGCAAGTGATTATGCCAACAGCAGCACCGGATATACAGTAATTAATCCCTCTATCGCAGGTAATATGGTTACCATATCGGGAACATTAACCTGTGAGGGCGGCTGGGATTATCTTACCATCTATGATGGGGCCGGCACCGGCGGTTCTATCTTATGGGGAGGCGGTCCTCATGGGTCAGGAACAAGCTGTGCAACGTTTACTGTTCCGGCAACTACATCCACCACCGGACCTCTTACTGTAGCGTTTTATTCAGATATGTCCAATGCCTGTGGAGGCTTTGACCTTACCATATCCTGTGCTGCAGGATGTACTCCTGCAATAAACGAAGATTGTTCCAGTGCCATCAGCATATCTTCTACGACAACACCATACAATACCAGCGGCACACTTGGCTGTACTGATGATTGCAGCGGCCAGGGATATTTTGATGTTTTTTATTCTTTCACTCCGGCCTATTCCGGCTCTTACACTGCCGATATGGGATTAAGCGACGGAGATACCTATATGAGGGTTTTCTCCGGGTCATGCTGCGGCACCCTGGTAGCTTCTGATGATGATAGTTATGGTGGCCTCGATCCTTCAATAACCTTAAATCTGATTGGCGGAACTACCTATTATTTTGAATGTGGAAGCTATAGCAACTCAGGAATGGAACATTCTGCATATAACTTCAATTTGGTTAGAAACTGTACGCCTCCGGTGAATGAAACCTGCGCTGCGGCAAAAGAAATTACGTTCACAGAAATTCAAAACGGGTATTTTGAATTCGGGAACCTTGGCTGTACCGATGATTGTGCAGGAACCCCCAGCCATGACGTATTTTTCCGCTACGACTGTACCTGTACCGGCTCCTATACTTTTGATATGGGATACAGTGATGGTGATACCTACATGAAAATATACTCCGGATCGTGTTGCGGAACAATGATTGCTTCAGACGATGACAGCTATGGTGATTGGGATCCGCTGATTACTCTTACCCTCACAGCGGGTAATTCTTACTGGATTGAATGTGGATCGTGGTCCAGCGGAGATTACATGTTAGGCACAGAATATATCTTTTATGCCAGTACTACTTGTGGCAATTCGCCTAACGATTTGTGCAGCGTAATATCTCCTTCGCCTCTCTCCGTGGGATCTTTACTGACATTTAATGCCGATAACCAGTGTGCCACTACCGATTGCAGCCTGTTAGACTGGGCCACCACCTGGCATGCATTTACCACCACAGAATGTGCCGATGTTGTCATTGATTTTTGTGGTACTACTCCATCACGAAATGTTGGCATTGTATTAACACAGCAGTGTCCCTGTTCCAGTTTGATATATGCCTCAAACTTTGAAGATGTCACCTGCCCTGATGGCAACTATACTATATATTTTAACGATCTGCCGGCAGGAACTTATTATTATCCTGTTTTATCTGATTATCCCGACGTGGGTCCGTATACCATGCATGTAACGGCCAATCCCGCTGTAGAAGTCCCGGTATCCGTTGCGGCTAATCCGTCGGTGATTACCAGCGGAAACTCTTCTGTTCTGACGGCTACTGCCGGCAGTGGTGGAGACCAGGTACAGTGGTTCACCGGTGGCTGCGGAACGACTCCCGCCGGAACAGGGACCTCGCTGACTGTTTTTCCTACAGTAACCACTACTTATTATGTGAGAACTTATAATTCAACATCGGGATGCAGCGGGCCCTGCGTCACAGTAACGGTTACCGTTAATCTTGGGGGCCATAATATTTCAGGAAAAACACGTTATCTTAATAAGGCAACAGCCGGCAACCCGGCACCGGCGCTTCCTACTTACAATGCAGCCATATATAACATCAATAAGGTAATAGCCGTGTTGAAAAACTATCCCGCCGGAACCGAAGTGGCAAGAGACACTTCAAATGCTGCCGGGGTTTATCAGTTTTCAAATATCCCCAACGGAAATTATATTTTATCTTATGATAAATACGTTGCAGATACGATGCAGTCAGCCAATGATATATCGGCTGTTGATGTGGCTTTGTTAAAGTATCTTATCGGTTTTGATACGCTGGTCAATCCTTCACGGAGTTTTTCATTAAAACACAAGAAAGCGGCTAATGTGGATAACAGCAGCGTTATCAATGCTGTTGATATCGCAAGGATAAAGGCCAAAATCGGTGCGCCTTACAATCCTGCATCCAATTTCCCCAAGGGCAACTGGGTAGCTTTTGATACATTAATAACAATGGCAGGCGCCGACCTCAATATTGTTCTGAAAACCGTCAACTACGGAGATTATGACGCGTCAAGTACAAAGTACCGGGATTCAACAGCGACCTGGGGAACATCAAAATCTGTCCAAGACAACATCATCGCTTATTCTGAAGAGGCCATAACCACAAACAATGCCGGTTATTTTGCAATTCCGTTACGAATAAGCAACAAAATGAACGAATTGTCGGCTCTGGGATTAGAATTGTCTTATCCTGATAATGATTATGAGCTAGTAAGCGCCTTTATGCCAAGGACAGTTAAAAAAGACGGCATGGCAAAGATCAACCCCACTCTGGAAGAAATCATTGCCAATGATAAGGATTTGATGGTAACAGATTACGAAGGCATAATCAGGGTGGTTTTTGCTACGACTAACCATTTTGATGTGGCCGCCAACGACGAGTTAATTACGTTTGTGTTCAGGCCGTTGCGTTCAATGGATGCGGGAGTGGTTAATTTTACCCTGAACGGTACCGGTGTTATTGCCGACCAGTATGGTGTGGAAAATGAGGACGCCTTCCTGATAATGCCCAAAGTATATGTTCAGGGTAATAATTCAGAGGCAGGCTTTGAGTTTACCGGATATCCAAATCCTTTCAGCGGTAACGCCATCCTTACTTACACGCTGCCCGAAAATGGCAATGTAAACATCAGGGTATACAACGCAATTGGTGATTTGGTGAAAGAACTGATAAATGAACCACAGACCAACGGGAAACATTCAGTGGAATTCTTTGCCGAAACATTACCCGCCGGCATGTACACGTTTAAACTGGACTTTACAGGTCGCGATACCGCCAAATGCCTTATTTTAAAAATGGTACACTAGAACCATATTATTTCTTATCAAAGAGATTGCCCATAGCACGGGCAATCTCTTTTTTTTTACCCGGTTTTGATTTTGTAGCAAAAAATAATTTACCTGATTCAATTTTCTCATTTGTTCTGTTTATTTTTGATTTCAAAAGAACATAAGCTATACTCATGGCGAAGCGTCAAAAAAATAAACAAAACCAAAATATCAGGCAGGTCAATAAACAGGCACCCTCTGGCGGAATCGCCAAGCCTGTGAGCAATGATTTCTTCCCAATCAAAAATGTGCTGATTATTTATATGATTATTGCATTTGTATGCGTCGGGGTTTATTTTAGGGCATTATCTTACGACTATACCAATAACGACGATGATGTTATCGTGTTGAACAACCATCAGTTTCTGAAGGATGTTTCCAATATTCCTGAAGCGATAGTGATGGATGCCTGGTTCAGGCATAAGGAAATTGAATTATACCGGCCGCTTCAAAATGTTTCCTTCATACTGGATGCCCAGGCTGGCAGCGACATTGTTTTTTCAACACATCTTACTAATCTTGTTATTCATATCCTTACCTGCCTGGCAGTGTTTTACCTCCTGACGCTTTTGGGTTTTAACCGTAAATACGCATTTTTTGGAGCTTTGATTTATGCGGTTCATTACCTGTTTCTTCACGCAGTATTATGGATACCGGCAAGAGGTGATTTATTCCTGACTCTGTTTGCATTGCTGACTATGATAACTTTTCTTTTACAGGTGCGGACTGATAAATGGCATTTTTATGCATTAAACGTGTTGGCGTTTAGCTTCGCCTTGTTTGCCAAGGAAACGGCCATCATGCTGCCATTGATTTTTGCAGTATATCTGTTTCTTTTTAACAGAAAAAAGTTATTTACCAGAAAAAATGGAATTGTACTGGCCTGCTACATAATCATATTCATTGTTTATTACTTTTTAAGGGATATGTCCATTGCCAAAGGAGAACAGCAAGTCAGTGTCAAAAGTTTTTTTCTGAATATCCAAACCATTCCTGAAACCATAGCCAAATTATTTGTACCAATAAATTTCTGTACCATGGTTGCTTATAATCTTTGGGCAACCTTACTGGGATTATTTATTTTGGCGGGTTTCATTGTATTATTTACAGTTAAAAAAGAATTGTTCAGCAAGCTTATAATGTTTGCCCTTGTCTGGTTTGTGTTTTTTCTGGTACCTGGAATGATGTACCGTCCCGAATTTGCACCCCATACTTATGATTATCTTGATCACAGGGCCTATCTGCCGGCTCTTGGAGCGGTAATTATAATTTTAAGTCTCCTTCAAAATTTGGAACAGAAATTCAAATCCCAATTTTCGAAAGACATATTGTCAATTGGTTTTGTAATATTCCTGCTTTATCTGGCGGGGCTAAATCTATTTCTCAACAGTATTTATAAAAATCCAACAAACTATTCGGAATCAGCCATTCTTCATAATGATCATTCTGCACTGGCTTACTTTATTCATGCAGCAGAAATGAAAAAGATCAATGAGCCTGTAAAAGCCATTGAGGATTATAATAATGCTATAAAATATTATCCCAAATTCATTGATGCCCATTACAATAGAGCTATAATTCTTTATGAACAGAAACAGTATGAGGCCGCCCTGAAAGATCTGGATATGGTAATTGCCACGAAACCTGATTATGGGTACGGTGTTTATGGAATGCGAGGTATAGTGAGATCGGCCCTGGGAGATTATGATGGTGCGGAAAAAGATTTAAATACGGCTTTGACAATAAATCCTGACTATACCGAAGGCTATAAAAATATGGAAATACTTCAGCAACAGAAAAAAAACCGCCCTGCGGCACTGATCGAATCCGAAAAATTTAATGCTCTGGGGATAGAACTTGCCAAAGCCGGTAAATATAAAGAAGCGTTGGTGTTTTTTGAAAAGGCCCATGCCAAAGACCCAACTTCCAGCCAGGTTCTTTATAATCTGGGCAACTGCCTGCATGCCATGGGCGATAGCAGGGCAGCCTGTGAAAAATGGAATATCGCGGCAACACAGGGCAACCAGGGTGCTCAGGCAATGATAACACAATTCTGCAAATAACCGTGTCCTTCTGGCAATCGGGAATTATTCCCATTCATTGATATCGATGTCTTCTCCGTAGAATATGCTGAGGTAGTTTTTATACCGCGACTGGCTGACGGTTCCTTCTTCGAGGGCTTTTTTTACGGCACATCCCGGCTCGTTGATATGTGTGCAGTTATAATATTTACATCCGGCCAGCAGCTTAAAAAATTCAGGAAAATAGTGTGTCAGGTCTTCCCTTTTAAAATCGATAAGGCCAAATTCTTTGATGCCCGGGGTGTCGATGATGTATCCCCCGCTTTGCAGGCAGAGCATCTCGGTGAATGTGGTGGTATGTTTGCCTTTCAGAAACATTTCGGAAATAGCGCCGGTTTTGAGGTTTTTGGTCGGATCAACGGCATTGATCAGGGCGCTTTTGCCCACGCCTGAATGTCCCGAAAAAAGATTAATGGTGCCTTTCAGCAAATCACGCAACACATCAATATTATCGCCACGAAGCGCCGATACTTCTATGCATGGATATCCGGCTCCGGCATATATTTTTACTAAATCCCGGTGTTGTTGCCTGAGGGTGTCATCATATAGGTCTATTTTGTTAAAAATCAGGGTGGCAGGGATATGGTAGGCTTCTGCTGTAATAAGAAAACGGTCGATAAAACCGGTGGACGTGCGTGGCTGTGCCAGGGTTACCACAAGGTAGGCCATATCAATATTGGCCGCAATGATATGTACCTGTTTCGACAGTTTTTTTGATTTGCGAATAATATAGTTTTTCCGTGGCAGGATATTATCAATAATGCCAACCTCTTCGGTTCCGGAAAGATAAAACTCCACATGATCACCAACCGTCAATGGATTGGTGGCTTTCAACCCCCTGATGCGGTATTGGCCTTTCAGCTTACATAGATATTCTTTAGCCTCGCTGCTCCTTACGGTGTGCCAGCTACCGGTTGATTTAATGACAATTCCTTTTAATGTTGTCATTTAAAATTGTAATGTTTTCTGACAGGCTTTGTTACATTCCACACACATCGTAATCCTTTTTTAAAGGTCACAAAATCGCCGGCACTAATGGTATATTTGTTGTCCGCGGTTTCAACCGTTATTTCACCCTCCAGAATCAGGCATTCCTCCTCGCTGTCGTAATACCAGTCGAAACGCGAAATTTCTTTTGTCCAGACAGGCCAGGACCGAATATTTCTTTTTTGTATTTCTTCTTCTGAAAGTTGTTGGATGGTTATTTGTTGCATGAATTTCAGATGGTTACATAATTTAGGATCAACAAAAAGGTCGTTATTGATTTTTCAATAGTATTTCGTATCTTTGCACCAAAATTAATAAAATTAACATTATGAAAAAATCATTACTTTATTTTGTGTTTTCAGTTTTGTTTGTCTTTATGACAGGCTTTGCCTTCGGCCAGTGTACTCCCGATCCTACCGTTACCGATCCTGAAGGTGATGGCAGAATGGATCCCGATACTATCGAAGCTACGGTAAATGTTCCTACGAACGTTACCGCCACTATTATTTGTCCCGATACCGCTTCTGTAGGCGTTGCAGGACACATTAACCTCCACCACATAAAAGTAAAAAGCCTGCTTAACCAACCCGCATGGTTGTCGTATGTGTGCAATCCCTCCAATTGTGAATTTCCTGCCGGAGAAGCCAAATGCGTGTTGGTTACCGGAACTCCTCCTGCCGGAACAACTCCTGGATACTACCTGATAGACGTTATCGTTGATGTTTATTCTCAGCCCATTGTCCCGGGAGGTCAGCCTATTTTAGCCGTGTCGGATTTTAACAGCGGTATGCAGTTGGTTGTGTGGGTGCACGAAGAAGGCTACAACGTGGCAGAATTTGAACACAAAGGCTTTGGCCTGCTTGCTCCTCAGCCCAATCCCTTCAGGTCAACTACTAAACTCGGCTGTTTCACCGAAAAAGCACAAACCGTTTCATTAAGAATTTTTGATATGGTTGGAAAAGAAGTGTATAATGAAAAACTCAATACTTCAGCCGGTGAAAACTATTTTGTATTTGATGGCAGCAACCTGAATGACGGCGTGTATTTTTATACAGTAATCGACGCTCAAAATCGCGTAATTACCAAAAAAATGATCAAATCAAGATAGTTGTACAAAACACTCAAAAAAAGCGGCCCAGACGGAGCCGCTTTTTTTATGGGTATAATACCGAATGTATGCTGTTGAACTATTTCAAGCCCTTGACATTCGGTTTGCCAGCAATAAAATCTTTGAGGTAATGTGGCTCGAAATAGGCCACATTTTCAAAATCCTGAGCATAAAATTTCGCGAGGGCGGGCAGAA
Organism: Bacteroidales bacterium; assembly: GCA_018004645.1. Lineage (GTDB taxonomy): Bacteria > Bacteroidota > Bacteroidia > Bacteroidales > CAIWKO01 > CAIWKO01. The sequence continues at coordinate 29,449 of JAGNBV010000007.1, read as the reverse complement.
CCATATTCCTGGCCGAAACTTCGTAATGGTCAAGAAAGCTTATCATGGGGTTGCCTTCAAACAGATGCCTGCACTTGTCCATGCCATTGCCAAAAAGTATCAACGGCTGATCGGGCGGCACCTCCGTAAAAGTATGAGCATCGAAAATTTTTGCTGAAGGCGGCTGCACTTCCTGCATCATGTTATTATATATGGCACAATAAACCTCCATACGCCGGGCATCGAGCATAGGACAAAGCCAAACGACTTTTTGACCAATATCTTTTTTTTCTAAGGCGCCGTAAGCCATGGCAGCTAATGTGCCCACGCTTATCAGGGGCTTGTCTAAAGCATAACACAAGCCCTTGGCGACAGAAACGCCAATGCGCAAACCGGTATAGGAGCCAGGCCCCGAACTGACACTCACGGCATCCAGAGCTGCAGGAGATGTGCCGGCATCGGACAACACATCCCGTACAAAAATGGTGAGCATTTCAGAATGTGCATTGTGCTTTCCGGTCTCTTTTAAACCAATAATTTCTTCCTTGTCTGACAAAGCGACAGAACAAATATTCGTCGCAGTTTCAATATGTAGAATTAATGCCACAGGAGTCTGCCGTTATTTTTTCTCTTCTTTAAACAACTCTTTTTTATCCACTTTTTTCACCGCGGCGTCGTCCTTAAGGGTTTTTGTGATCGCTGTATAGGGCGATGTAATTACTTCGTCATTCTCTTTCAGGCCGGTAACAATTTGTATATACATATTGTCCTGTATTCCTGAAGTTACTTTTACCATTTTCGCCTTACCGTCGGTGAATAAAAAAACATATTCCTGCTGTTTTGTAGAATGTTCTGTCTTCTTATCCTTTTCCCCGGAGTCATCATTTTCCTCGTCTGTTTTTTTACCCGCAGTAAAAACCCTGCCACTGGTATCTTCCCTGGTAGTAACAGCCTGTATGGGCAACGACAGCACATTGTGTACAGTTTCGGTTTGTATGTCAACAGTGGCCGACATTCCCGGCCTGAAAGGCGAAAGATTGGGGTGTTCGGGGCGTACCAGGTCCAGGTAGCTTTCGCGCAGGATGCGGATTTTTACTGTAAAATTGGTTACCTGGTCCACTGTAATGGTGCCGGTGCTTTCGGCAGTGTTGGCTATTTCGGTAACGATACCTTTAAATTTCCGGTTCTGATAAGCATCCACCTCAATGATGGCGGTATCTCCAAGGCTAACCCGGACAATGTCGTTTTCGTTTACTTCCACGCTAACCTCCATCTCATTCAGGTTGGCAATGCGCATAATTTCCGTGCCGGCAAATTGGGTGGTACCCACCACGCGTTCGCCCAGTTCGATGTTCAGCTTTGAAATAGTACCGTCCACAGGCGCATAAATATTTGTTTTCGCCAGGTTTTCGCGGGCTTCCTTTACCGTAGCATTGGTGCTCTGTACGTTGTACTGTGCGGCTTTGTACAATTCTTCTGCCGCGGTAACTTCCTCCTGCGCCACGTCAAAAGTTGTTTTGGCTGCATCAAACTCTGCCTGCGAAATAACTTTTTGTTTGAACAGAGTTTCATTGCGTTCGTAAGTAAGCCGGGCATTGAGAAATTGCGATTTTACCTGTGCCAGTCTGGCTTTGGCGTTGGCCTCGCTGGCTTTCTGCGAATTAAGCGCCGCCTGCATCTGCTCATAATTGGATTCGTAGATATCGGGTTTTATCTTTGCCAGCAAATCGCCTTTAGATACTTTGTCGCCCTCTTTTACCAGAAGTTCCACCACTTCGCCCGAGACATCAGGCGAAAGTTTTACTTCCACTTCCGGCTGTATTTTGCCGCTAGCCGAAACAGACTCAACGATGGTCCTCTTGATGACTTTTTCCGTAGCCACATTAATAGCATTGCTTTTTCCGATGCAGCCTGTTTTTTTGCCCACAGCCAACAGGATAATGATGACTACCGCGCCAATTAATGAAAAACGTATGATCTTCTTTTTCTTCATAGAAAAATATTATTTAAGGGTAAGGGGTTTCCCCTGATAAAAGTCTATCACTTTTATCCTGAAAACATATTCATATTTTGCCTTTAGCATTTCCGAGTTTGCGGCAGCGAGTTTGTTTTTAGCATCGTTGTAATCCAGAGTGTTTACCATCCCTGCATCAAATTTTTGCTGTGTATAATTAAATGATTCGCTGAGTGCTTCAACTGATTTGAGGCTGGCGTGGTACTTGTTGAGAGCGCCGCGGGCATCGGCATAGGCCTGTTGAATGGTTTTAAACAACTGGTTTTTTGTATTCTGAAGCGAGAGTTCAGCGCTGCTTACAGCAATTTTGGATGTGCCTATCATCGTATTGGTTTGCCATTTGTTAAAAATGGGAATGTTGAGCGATAAGCCCACAGAGCTGTTCAGATTGTTTTCGAGCTGGTCCCAGAACTTAACTTTTTCATAGGTATAATCAAAAGTAGGTCCGTAAACCAGTTCTCCCGATTCAGTGGCCCCGATAGTTTCATAGCCCGACAGGCTGATGTCCGCAATGCTTTTGCTGGCGCCTGAATACCCTGTGCCGTACGAGCCGCTGAGCATGAGCGACGGACTCATCATGCCCCGTGAAATCTGCAAACCCTTTTTGGCGCTTTGTACTTTCATTTCCGCACTTTTGACATCGGGTTGAATAGAGCAGGCCTTTTCATAAATCTCCTCTACCTGCTGTGATAACAAACTTGTCTCAGGCACCGAAAATACAGGCTTTTCAATATCAAAGCCCTGGGTGGTTTGCAAATCTAAAAACTGTACCAGCGACAGGTACGACAAGTCAAGTTGGTTTTGTGCCGTCACCACCTGCAACTCATCGGCAACAGCCTGTGCCTCCATCTGCAACACGGTTCCCTTGGCTACGGTGCCGACATCGAACAGGGCTTCGGTGCGTTTCAACTGCTGCCGGGATAACTCAAGCTGGTTTTTTGAAGTCTCCAGCAGTTCCAGGTTGTATAATATCTGAAGGTAGGCCGTAGCAATTGTCAGCGAAATATCGTTTTTCATTTTTTCAAGGTCATAGCTGCTCGCAAGAAAATCATATTGTTTTTGCTTTAATCCGTTTAACAAACGCAGCCCGCTAAACAACACCACATTAGAACTCAGGTAGAAATTATTTGATTGAACGGTTTGTGACGCAAAAGTGTTGGTGTACATATCCACGGTTTGGCCATTATTGTACACATGATTAGCCGTGGCATTCACCGATGGGAACAACTCGGCTATGCTTTGGTTGTACTGAAGCTTCGACAAAGCGGCATTCAGCTGTTGCTGCTTCACCTGGATATTATTTTCCAGCGCATGCGAAATACAATCCTCTAAAGTCCAAATCTTTTGTGAAAACACATGGGAACAACACCACAAAAAGAGCAAAAAAACCGCGGTAAAAAACTTTTTCATACAAATCCCAATAAGTTACAAAGATAAAACCTTTTTAGGAAGCATTGAAAAAGCTTGTGCCAAATTATTTGTTATGAAGTCATGCCAAAAGAATATTGTGACTATTTTTGTATAATATCAAAAACCTATGAAAAAACTAATTACCGGCCTGCTGTTGCTCTTTTATATTGCCACGGCTTCCTATGCCGCCGCGCCGGCAAAAGCAATAAGCGACACTATCGACGTCCTTAATTACTGTATTAATGTTAATTTGTCGCATATATCCACTAAAAGCCTGTCGGGCTCTGCCACCCTTGAGTTTATACCGCGGCACGACAATGTATCTCAGGTAAAACTTTATTTACTGAAACTGAATGTTGACTCCATATTTTACGAAAACAACCTCCTGACAACTTTCTCCTATAACGATACTATTATTGAAATAAACCTGCCCCAACCAATCCATCTGAACGATACTGTTTCCCTGACGGTGTTCTATCACGGCATGCCGCAAACCGATGCATCGGGCTGGGGTGGATTTTATTTCAGCGCCGACAGTTCTTTTGCCTTCAACCTTGGCGTGGGCTTTGCCGCAGTTCCACACAACTACGGCAGAGTTTGGTTCCCATGTATTGATGATTTTGTTGACAGGGCCACCTACGATTGTTTCATCACAGTAAAAAACGATAAAAAAGCCATCTGCGGCGGCACCCTGATGTCGGTTATTGATAATGGCAACAACAGCAGCACCTATCACTGGAGAATGCATAATACCATCCCCACCTACCTGGCTTCGGTTGCTGTTGGCAATTATGTGGCTGTCAACGACACGTTTCACGGCATGTCAGGCCCTGTGCCGATAAACATCTACGTCAGGCCCCAGGATACCAATGCCGCTAAAGGATCCTTCATTAACCTGAAACAAATTCTGGCGATCTTCGAAACACGTTTCGGCCCGTATCGCTGGGAACGTGTTGGCTATGTGGGAGTGCCTTTTAACAGCGGGGCGATGGAACATTCCACCAATATTGCTTATCCGCTTGCCTGCATTACAGGCAATCTGGCCTATGAATCGTTGTATGCCCACGAATTGTCGCATCAGTGGTTTGGGGATTTGACAACGTGCAGCACCGCCGCCGACATGTGGATCAACGAGGGCTGGGCCACTTACTGCGAATCGGTTTACCAGGAGTTGTTATATGGCAGCGAAGCCTACAGGCTCAACGTCAGTGAAAATCATTATAATGTGTTGTTTTCGGCCCACGAAGAAGATGACGGATACCGCGCCCTGTATGGAATACCTGACGAATACACCTATGGCACAACAGTGTATGACAAAGGCGCCGACGTGGTACATACCCTCAGAAACTATCTTGGCGACAGCGTGTTTTTTGCCGTCATCACTTCCCTGCTGGACGATTACCGTTTCAGGGATATCTCCTCCGCCGGCCTGCGCGATTATCTAAGCGTTCACACCGGCATCAATATGGACGATTTTTTTCAGACATGGGTCTTCAGCCCGGGATTCCCGCATTTTGCGGTGGATTCATTTAAAGTACTGCAAACCAGCCCGGAGGTATTGGTGAAGGTGTGGGTACGCCAGAAACTAAACCATGCTCCGGCTTTCGCCAATTCAAACAAGATAGAACTGACCTTCGGTAAAAACGACTGGACATTTTTTTCGGATACCCTGCATTTTTCGGGAGAAACTGGAACCAAAGAATTTGTGTTGCCCTTTGTGCCTGATTTTGTAATGATGGACTACCATGAAAAAATTTCGGATGCCATTACCGATATGACCAAAGTGATTAAGACGACGGGGCCGTACGACCTTACCCGTGCCTTATGCCGGGTGGATGTAACAAATATCAGTGATTCGGTGTTGTTGCGCGTGGAACACAACTGGGTAGCCACCGACACCCTGAAAACTCCCAGGCCTGATATTCTCCGCCTGTCGGATTATCACTACTGGAAAGTGGATGGTATTTTTCCCGGTGATTTTGTTGCCCGGGCACGTTTCAAATACAACCGTTCGGTAAGCGCCGACGTTGGCAATACCGACAGCGGCCTGTTGCCGGTAGCAGCTTCTACCGACTCCCTGCTCCTGCTGTACCGGCCTGACGTCTCTTCCGATTGGAGTATTGCCCATTTTACACATTTGGGACCTGCCTCTGTTGGGTTTCTGATAGTGGACACCCTCCGCAGGGGCGAATATACTTTTGCCGTTGGCACACCCTATTTTGCCGCCATTAATAAAATCCCTCAGGAAAATGGCCTGAATGTATTTCCCAATCCTTCAAATAAAACCTTCACCTTTTCGTTTGGTATAACAGAAGATGCGGCAATAATGATTTATGATGCATCGGGCAAAGAGGTGTGTATGATCAGAATTGAGAAAAATGAAAAACAGGCCGTTTGGGATGCGGGCAATTGTGAGCCGGGAACGTATTATGCCCATCTGATTTCCTGGAAAGGAAAGAAAAAATCAGGTGATAAAAAATTACTGTTAGTGAAATAACAACATGAATAAAGTCTGCGGATTTCTGTTGGGATTGTTTTTGACGACACTGGGATTTGCCCAGGGCATATATCATATAAAACCTGAGAATGCCGACTGCAAAAAACCTGTGGAAATCAAAGATACCATTTTTGGTCCTACCAATCCCCCCTCGGGACATGGAGAGTTGATGGAAATCAGCGGCGCAAAAAACAGTTTGTACGAATTTGAAAAAGAACATAACACCTGCTGGTATTTTTTTAAGGCAAAATACGATGCCGTGCTGGAAATGGAGATAATTCCCGTAAATATCAGGGATGATTATGATTTTATTCTTTACAGGTATAGCGGCCGTAACTTTTGCCTGGATGTGAGCGACAAAAAAATAATTCCGGTACGCAGTTGCATCTCGCGTAATGATAAAGCCCTGAAAAGCAGGACTGGCTTGTCGAATGAGGCCCCTGAAGAGTACATTCATTCGGGCCCGGGTGCCTCGTTCAGTAAGAGTTTGCGGGTCAAAAAAGGAGAAATCTATTACCTGGTGGTGGATAATGTGTATCCCCAGGGCGGCGGTCACACCGTGATACTGCACTATTCGGGCTATGACAAAAAAGCAGAACCCGTAAAACCACCAGAAAAAACCGCAAACAAAACAAAGACCAAACCGCCTCAGAATACGACACCGAAAAATGTCGCCGTTACTATTAATACCATTGATAAAGACAGCAAAAAGGCCGTAGCTTCCAACATCAAGGTTTATTATAAGGACAAGCCTGCCCTTCCTCCTGCCGCTGCTTCCGACAGTGTAATAACATACGTTGCCGAACTGGCTCCGTCAACCGCCTATAACATCAAGACCGAAGCCATTAATTATTTTGACAATGCTACCAGTATCAAGACCAACGCCGACGGACAGTCCATGAGTGTAACCATCGAATTGACCAGGATAAAAACAGGACAAAATGTGGTGTTTGAAAACATCTTATTCTACGGCAATACAGCCGAGATCCTGCCCGAATCGAAACCGGCCCTGGAAGCTATTTATTCCACTATGAAAAGGTATCCCGCCCTGCACATCGAAATACAGGGGCACGTGAATTGTCCGACTACCTGGGAAGAATGCAGCAAAATGAAGGAACACAACATGCAATTATCGGTAAACCGTGCGAAAGCCATTTACGACTACCTTGAAGACGGCGGCATTGACCCGCAAAAAATGACTTTCAAAGGGTTTGGCGAAACAAAAATGATATATCCTGACGCCCGCAGCGAAGATAAAATGAAAAAAAACCGCCGGGTGGAAATTTTGGTTACCGCCGTAGAATAATCCCCGGTTTTCATATTTCCTGTAAGCTGTTACCTGTTTTGCTTTTCTCAAAGAACCTTATTTTGTTTTTCAGATGAATCGCACGGGCACCGGCATCAATCCCTCCTTCTGAAACAATCAGGATTTCAAATATTTCCGGCATTTTCCCTTTATTCTTATAATAATCATTAACTTCACGGAGAACGAGATTAACCTTATCAGATTTAACCCCCTCGCGGGCGCCGTCAACATCAATCCAGGCAAATTCTTTCAGTTGCTTTGATATCATTCCTGTAAGCATCAACATAGGCCCGGCAAGTGAAACACCTGCGCTGAACAACACAGCCGCCAGTCTGATATCACTATGCATCAGCGGGGCAGATGCGACCATCGCCAGCCCGCTTAGCACAATGCTACCCATACACAACCTTGAAATGTACAATATCTTTTTATTATACCTTTCGGCAATAATCACGATATTTTCTGTAACAAAATCACGGCTGTTCTTTTTCCTGAATATCGGGATGAACTTTTCATAGCCCAGTTCCTTCCTTGCATAACTGATGATTTCTTTTTCCATTTTAATTCGTCTTGTCACTTTTCTTCCTTTGATTTGTTACAAAAATATTTTTCTCAAACGCAGTCAATTTGCGTTTTAAATATTTATTATATATTTGCATTATTATGTCGCTGGGAAAAGAAGCTTATATCCGTTACAAGGTCATAAACGAATGCCTCACCAACCGTTTTGCAACCTATCCTACCATCTTTGACATTATTGATGCCTGCGAAAATAAACTAGGAAAAACTTTTTCGGTTTCGGCTATTCAAAAAGACATCAAAGCCATGAAAGAAGATGAGGCACTGGGTTTTCTGGCTCCAATAAAGTTCAGCAGGCAGTACAACGGTTATTACTATGCCCACCCTGATTATTCTATCAACAGCATCCCGTTGAACAGTTCGGAACTTGAAGCCCTCGAAGCCGTGTCGGATGTATTACAGACATTTGCCGGCAACCGTATCAGCGAAAATTTCAACCTGGCAGTTGAAAAGATTTTTACCACACTCAAAGAGAAGAAATGTCAGATCGGCAAAAAACAGCGGTACATTCAGACAGACACTAACCAACGGCAGAAAGGTTTTGAAAACTTTGAACGCCTGTTTCACGCCATCAGCAATAAGATACCTGTGTGTTTTGTACATTATTCCTATAATAAAAGATGTTTTAACTCGGTGGTTACTCATCCTTTTCTGTTAAAGGAATTCCAGAACCGCTGGTATCTGGTGGCCTACTCCGAACAGCATAAATGCCTGCGCACCTTCGGTCTCGACCGCATACGCGACCCTTTGTTGCTTGACAAGCCCTTTCATCATGTGGACGACAAGGTAGTGGATGCCTATTTTGTACATATTTACGGCACCTACCCATGGACGGGATGCAAGCGGCAAAAAATCTTTTTTTATGCAAGCGCTTTAATGTCGGAATACATTAGGGCCAACCCGGTGCACGAATCGCAAAAAGAGCATGAAATACAACCGGACGGAGGTGTGATTTTTGTGGTTGAGCTGATCCCTTCGCAGGAGTTGGTCAATTTCTTTAAACAATTCAGTCCGGATGTGGTTGTGCTGAAACCAGCCGAGATGGTAAATGCCGTAGAAAGCGCCCTGAAAACGGCTTTTTTTCGTTACAGAAAGAATCATCATGAAACCCAAACTCTATAACCTGCCCGTGTATGATGCCAACCCGGGACGCCCGCAAATGCTCCGGGTAATACGCTGCGAGAAGTTTACCCGCATTGATTTCGGTCATCAGGCCGACTCGTATTATGTCAGGGGCGGATGGGTGAATATTTTTCCGAAAACATTTATCCGTATCCGTGGCGGCAAAGAAAAGCTGCATATGCTCAAAGCCGAAAACATACCGCTTGGACCCGACAAGCACCATTTTCTGAGCACCGCCGACAACTTGTTTTTCTCGTTGTATTTTCCTCCGCTCCCCGACCGGTCTTTAACTTTCGACCTCATAGAAGGTGAGCCGGTAACGCCCACCTTATTTAATTATTATGGCGTTCGCATCCAGGCCAACAAAGCAATACCATTATCAGACAAACTCTGAATATCAGGTCCATTTAATCCTTAATTATCTTTTTAATTATAATTGCGTTATCGGTTTTTATTCTAATAAAGTAAACGCCGCAATCTAATTTAGCCAGATTTAAAGTTGTCCTTGAGTCTTGTGTCTTTTTACTCATCATCACTTGTCCCCAAGGGTTTATAATTTCAACGTCTGCACCTTTTAAACATTCAAGTTGGACAATATCATTAAAGGGGTTGGGAGAAATTACAACATCAATCCTATCGTTTTCTCCAAATTCATTGTTTGTGATAATACCGCCATTAATCGTTTTCAAAATAGTCCCTGAATTTCCGACAGCGTAACCTATATTTGAATTTGCAAAGCAAACTGAATTCAAGTGATTGCTTGTATTGCTTACCTGAGAATCCCAATTATTACCGCCATCGGTAGTTTTCAGTATGGTGCCATTACTTCCCACGGCATACCCCAGAACGCCTGAAGTAAAAAATACAGAGGTCAGGTCGACATTTGATGAACAATATTGCGTTATCCACCCATCTCCCCCATTATTGGTTTTTAATAATGAATTATTCACTCCAACTGTATAGCCGGTATCCGCATTTATTAAATGAACAGAATAAAGCGAACTTCCAATCGGATATTTTGGTGACCAGGTGGTTCCCCCATTGGTAGTCTTCAAAACTAAAGGATAAAAATTATACGGATTATAGAAATATCCTGCGGCTAAACCAAAACTGGAATTATCAAAATGAACGGAGTTAAGAACAGTTATTTGTCCATAAGAAGCCGAAAAAGGAAGCCATGTAGTGCCTCCATTAGTGGTTTTTAAAACATAGCCATTATCCCCTTTTTTACCAGCAATAAAGCCTGTATCCGCACTTATAAAACAAACCGAATTAAAATCGTAGGTTGTGTCTGTCGTTAATAAAAGCCAATTATTGCCGCCATCCATAGTTTTAAATATTCTACCGTATTGTCCAACAATATAACCTACATTGTTATCGGCAAAACAAATTGATTTTAAGTTGTATGAAGTTAAACTGGGCTGAACCGACCAATCGTTGCCTCCATTGATGGTTTTGACTATTGTGCCCATAGCTCCGACAGCGTAACCCGTATCGGGACTAACAAAACAAACAGACGATAAATGGTTGGTGGTATTACTTGTTTGATTAATCCATTGTGCGTTAGAATTTTTAATAACACATAATGCAACTGCCAACAGGATGATCTTTTTCATATTTCTTTTTTGGTTACTCTCTTTCTTTTCGTTTTCATCTTTGCACATAACAGTCCTCAACTTTGAATTATAAGTAGGCAGAAGCCGATATTTTTTTCGAAACGAAAGTTTGATCCAGTTATAACCCCTTCAAAACTTTGAACTTATATGCATATTAACATATACACATTCCCGATAGGAACTGCACACACACTTGAGACCGTACTTCATGAGAATTTTTGAAAAACAAAATTACTTTTTTTATAAAAAAAGTAAACAAGAATTTTTTTCAACCGCACGCTATCAGGCTAAAAAACTAGTATTACTCATTTCCGGGGTAATCTGGTTACCCTAACCAATGGTACTTGCTGACTGAATTGGCTATCGGAAGTAGTGTCTTTGGCGTTTTCTCTTAATCGCAAATTATTATTTTTTTTATGGCAATGATTCTATTGTTTGATGTCAGATGCAAGAAATAAATACCATTCTGCAAATTGTCTCTGTTAACAGTTATTTTGTCATTTGTGATATTTTTAATCGTTGCCAGCTCTTGTCCAATAATGTTGTGAATACTTATCTGCGCATCATCTAATGTTTTACTTAACTGAATTACCGTTGAATTATTAAACGGATTTGGAAATACAGTTACTGAACATTCCGGTTGGTATTCTTCGACATGATAAAAACAAAAACTATTATCAGCATTATAGGTTGCACCATAAATAGAGCCGTTATAGCAGTTTATTGTTGAATCATAAACAATCGTGCCGGTACCTTCATCCAATGTCCAGTAACCTACCAAACCATTTTCTGCAGCAGGGCTCAGTCTTAAACACATTTTTTGTTGAATCTCCGATTGAGTAAGAGCCCGGTTCCAAAAACGAATTTCATCAATTGCTCCGTTAAAAAAGCGATCATTTAAATCTCCCCAGCATCCTACAGTTGTAATTTCTGTACGATTATCAGTAGGGGAGGTATATCCATATGTGCTGGTTTGCTTTTGACCATCTACGTACATTTCCATTCCTGCTGATGGATTGATCACACATGCTAAATGGTGCCATACACCCGCCTGCCAGGTACTGCTATTCGAATAAACATTATGTGGATTGCCACTCACTCCGAACACTATTCTCCCCTCACACCCTGCCCAGTCATTAGGGCCAATAAAAATGGAAATCTCACCGACTTCGCCTGTGGCATTTGTATTCCGGTCAATCAAAGTTGCTGCTTCACTGAGCGTATTACTGGTAATAGTTATTGCAGGTTTAAACCAGCATTCAATTGTTCGTAGATTATTACCAGCTGTGGTACCTAAGTTGACATAGTTACTTGTCCCGTTGAAATTAAGAACATAATTGTTTTGAGCGTCTGCCCATGCAATTATCAGGCATGCTATCAAAGTTAATAGTAAATTTTTTTTCATAATGATGCATTTTTATTTGTAATAAAAGAACTTTTTATGACAAGATAATATATGATACCAAATTGAAATATCAGCTATTTGGCATAAATGTTACGATGGAACGATAATAACACAGAGAAATATTTTTGCCTCCCCCCCTGTTGGCACTTAAAAAAACACCCGCTGCAATTGATTGATTTACAGCGGGTTTTGAATCTTATTTGTTGTCCTGTCAGGGGTGCAAACAAATCACACATCGCCCATTTACCGCAGCTTGCAGCCTTAGAAAAAATCCACTGTACTAACATTTGTACTAACATTTTTTATTTGCCTGAAGATACTTTATTTTTGACATTTTGTGATTGGGGGTATATTTGTGCTATTTTCATAATTTCAGTTAACAACCCAATTTCGTTAGATTTTGATATTTGTTTGAAAGATTTATCATACCATTTTTTATAGTTATCTCTTTCTTTATCTTGTAAAATTTTACCAATTATAAAATTTGCCATACCTACTGATAGATTGCGCATTTTACATTTAGTTAATAACACATCCTTTTTATATTCAAGTATTTTTTTTTCGAACTGAATAGATTGATAAATTTGCCATCCTATTAATACCGTGATCAAAATTCCCAATACAGATATTAGTAAACTTGGCATAATATTATCAATTTTAGAAAAACAACAATAGAAAATTAGAATAAATAAATTAATAACTGATAATGAGATAGATAGATTCGAGATTATTTTACTTGTCTTCATTTCATGTTTTCCTTTCTAATAAAATTTCTAAGTGCTATAATTAATTTTTTTTCTTCATTGCTTACACTCTCTTTATAATCGCTATTCTCCGATAGCCAGTAAACCGGATCAACCTCTAATATTTCCGACATTTCTATTAGTTTATTATATTGGATTGTCCCGTTTTTCATGCCCTGGACTAAACCCCCTTTAGACATCTTCATTTTTATCGCTAACTCATCTTGAGTTAATTTTTTTTCTTTAAGCAGAAAAACCAACTTTGTGAATATCATACCTTTATATTTAGATTGTTTACAAATTACACATTATTCAATTTTAAACTTGCTTTTTGAATACTTTTAAATATATATTTGCACGTTTAAAATTACGTAATCAATTACGAAAAAGCAAATAAAAAGTTACACGCCCCATGTTAAAGCAAGAAATCATATTTAAGATCAGGCACAGCCGCGAGGCCATTACAAGGCTTATGTTAGTACATAATAAAAGCGAACGTACTATTATGAACTGGTTAGCCTCAAACGATCCGAAATTAACCACGATTAACAGCCTGTCGGCAATTAGTATTGCCTTGCAAATTCCGGTTAATATGCTTACTGCTGACAATAGTCCATTATCATAATAATAAAATCCCCCCGCCAAATGAACCCCGCCGAGATCGCCACAAAATCAGATATAGAGGATTTAAAGGAATTAATACAAAAATTAATTCAGACCTATGAAATCCGGCTGGACGCCGCCGCGGCCTCACAGGTTTATACGGTCAATCAATTAGTAAAATCCGGCACGTTGGGCGGATACGACAAAATCAAAACATTGATCCGTACCGGCAAACTCCACACCACGCCCGGCGGGCAAATCAGCCAAAAGGCCATCAACGACTATTTAAAAAACAAGTAATATTTATTCACTTAAAATTTAATTCTATGAACGCAAACAGCCCTGAATACCTATCTATACGAGCCGCAATAAGCCGCATTAACAAACGGTTTTACGAGGAAAGAGCCATCACGGTCGAAATAATAGGAAATGAAATTGTAGTCCATTTTAATACAATGGTTGTTAACGATGTACTGTTATTCGTTATTTTAAAGGAATTGAAGCGTTTATCCCTTGAATCTTATATATATACGGATATAAATTATTGTCAAATTATATGCGCATTTAACCCATTAGATAAAGAAAAACTCCCTTTTTAATTATTAACCTAAAAACAAAAATTTTATGAACACTATTATTTTACGCCGCGTAAACATTGGCAACGACGCCATCACCAAAGAGATCGAGGGAAAAAAAGTTGTTGAATTTTCCGCCGCAGACAACCGCCGGATCGTCGACAGCAAAGGCAACAAAACCGAGATAGTAACATGGTTTCGTTGTTCTTTTTGGACAAGTTCAAATATTGAGAATTTTCTAAAAAAGGGAGCGACAATAAACATTGTCGGGACATTAAACGCCGGGGCATATATGACAAAGGAAAACAAACCTGCGGCAGACCTTAAGATTACCGTTAAAGAATTGGATCTGCTGGACAAGCGCGAAGGGAGAGAAGACAACGGCGAACAGGGAAGATTTGACAGCGATCAATATAACGCACCTGCCCGCCCGTCTAAAAAAGACGACGGCGACGATTTGCCATTTTAAGATATTCCACAGGCTCCGCCGGGGGGCGTCCTGTGGCTTCATGGTCATTCTGAAAAAAGCAGAAGACAGCGGAACCGGCGGGCGTTTTCCTTTAAAAAGGATTGCCCGCCGCTATACGCACCCAACCCCCCCGTAAAAAAACGCTTTTTCAGTTAGCGACCATAAGAAAAAAAAACCCATCACACAAAATTAAGTTTATGATTGATTTCAGGATTTTTGAAAATTTCAGCTTATTTGGGAATGAAATTTCCGTAACATGGGCTAACACCGTTACCGGCAAAAAATCAGACGCCGGTTTTTTTTATGCCACTAATATGGAGTTAGCCATAAACAAACTTAAACAGATCATAAAAACGCAGTTAGCCGTGTCAATAGTCAGCATATCCAACGAAAGAAAAAACGCCTATCAATATTCTTGGACACCCAAGACACAAGAAGAATATAAACGCAAAGAGGCATATATAAAGTTATGCGAAAAATGCGAATTATTCGCAAAAGAATGTTATCAGCGAGGATTTAACGACCTCATGGAAAAAACTAATGAGTTCGCCGATAGCACATTAAAAAAGTTGATCCCCTGTACCAGTTCAAAAAAATATGAAAGTATTTTTGATAAGGTAACAAAGATTAGAGATTTCAGCGCGGCGGCACCTGCTAAATTAGCGGGATATATATCCCCGGCGCCCGCAAAAAATTAAAAAATTTAATTAACGGATTTTCAGCCGTTTACCCCTTACTTGATAATATTACGAACATCTGGAATTTTAAAACAAGCCCATGACACCCGAAACAATATCCGTCAATTTACAACGATTACAAGCAAACCGGGCCTATTCATCAAAACTATCATGGAAACGCAAGGAAACGGCAGAATTGAGGCGGCAGATAAAGGAATTTTTAGAAGTTAACTTTGAAATTGAACTTCCGGCCACAAAAGCACAGTTCACCAGTTTAACATGGTCAAACGAACGATTTAATGAGATTGCACAGGACTATGGCGAACTTATTAACGAATATTATATTTTAGGAAATTACGGCCAATCCGTCGGAAGTTTGTTTACAAACGCCGCCGGGACACAAAGCGAAGTTTTCACCAACGCACATTTTTACAGTAAAAACCGTCTCGATCCTGTTTGGAACTGGAAAAAATCTAAATTGATCCGGTCCGTCTATTATCATTTTTTAAAAGACACAAAGATATACGAGCAATATACCCCGGTACATATTACGCTAACATTACCCCACCCAGGCGGCCTGTATAATGGAAAAAGGTTTTATCTTAAAGAACTGATATCTAATTTTAACCTGATCAGGAAACAAGACTTTTGGAAAAAACAAGTATATGCAGGTGAATACGGGGCCGAGGTCAGCGGATCAGAAAAAAATGGACTACACATACACATTCACTCACTCACTTTTTTAAAGGGCCAAAGTATTAACAAATTCAGGGATGATTTAAAAAAGGCATGGGAAGGACAAACCGGGGCCAGTCAGATATGGGTAGAAAGTTTGTATATCTATAAAAAGGATGCGGCTGGGCGTTATATAGTAGAACTCAAAGAGCGCAAAAATTTACAGGCCCATGAAACGCCAGACAATACGACAACAAAAACGCCAGCGGGGTTGGTGGCCGTCCGCAAAAAATATTATTTACAAGACGAAATTAGAGAGATAAATTTTAATGAATACTTGAATGAAGAGGAACGCGGGGCGGCTATATTAGAGCTCCACACACGCGCAATCCTGGAGACAATAAAGTATCATTTCAAAAATGACAGTTTAAAGCTGGACGCGCAAAATTTTAACATTTTCCTGATTAATGAAATTTTACAGAACACCAAAAACAAACGACTGTACAGCCGATTTGGTGCATTTTACAAATGTAAAGAATTGAATTTTAACAAACTGGATCAGGCAGGTGACAGCGAACAGTTATGTGAGGCGAATAATGACACCGTAATAAATCCATATACATTAGAGGAAACTCCGATCACTGAAACGGATGTAGTAATTTTTTATCCTGAAAAAATTAACTACAAAGGAAAAAAGAGCCGGGAACCGGACACGCCGCGGAGGATTGATCACACCATTTTTGAACATATCGAGGGCAGGACGATCAAAGAAATAATGAGGGATATTATTATACAAAAATTTAAAAAAAGATGTAAAACGATGAGGACTTGAAAATTAGTGAATGATAACG
>JAGNBV010000007.1:0-12828 GCA_018004645.1 Bacteroidales bacterium | reverse complement strand
ATAACGAAAAAATTAAAAATCGTTACTATGTGTTTAATTTTTCGTTATCATTTGCAGGGCATATTCTTTATATAAGCTAATAAAACAGTAAAAATAATTAAGTTTTCAGGATTAAAAAAAAATCACAAAAGATTGAAAAACAAATTAATAAATTTTTTTATGTTCCGGATCACAAAAAAGAGTTTTTAATAATTCATAATAAAATCAAAGAACAATGAACCCAGGGTTTAAAAGAATATTTATCACACCAAAAGACATCCAAAAATTGACGGGGATATCTTATGCGGGAGCCTATAAATCGTTTAAACATCTTGCAGACGTGTTAGAAAAAAAAGACAAGGCAAAAATTACAATTTTTGAATATGCAGAATATAATAATGTAAAAATAGAGGATATCAAAGTTTGTTTAGATTTATAAATTCTGTATCTTTGTCTTATAAAAAAAATAATCATGGCAAGAATAGCAGGTATTCAAATTGAAAAAGATGCTAAAGGTCGCCCCACTTATGCGCGTATAAATTTAAGAAAGCATAAAGACGCTATTGTTTATTTGGAGGAAAAAGGAGCAATAGAAAAGGAACCTGAAATTAATGAATCAGATTATATATCAAGTGAAGAATTTTGGGGGCAAGTATTAGATCATGTGGAGAAAAAGAATAAAGAATATTTTTCAAAATGCAAATAATATATAATAAAGATGTCGTAAAATTTTTAAATGATTTGATTGATATTCTTTTTGATAATGAATATTTTTCATATTACGACAGCTCAAAAAAATACGTTTTAAAACTGAAATCAGAAATACAAAAAACCATTCACATAAAACAAAAATACAATACCCCGCCACGATTAATAGAATACGGCAAACATTACAAAAAATTCACAATAAGCAAGCGGACAACATGGGTTGTTTTTTATACCTTAAAAAACGGCACCTATTATATAAATCACATTACAAATAATCATTCTTCTGATTCTCAATATATTTCAGGAATAAGATAAAATTATCTTACTTTCTTATACTTTCTTATACTTTCTTATACTTTCTTTCAATGTAATTTTTTTTTGATAGTAATATTGTCGCCTTATGAAATCAGGCGGCAAAATATTATTATTTGGAGTAATCGCGACCGGATTAATTTTAGCAAAAAATTTTATCACAACCGGGGCGCATTTATTGAAATTGACTGGGTACCCCTCAAAAATCCGATATATAAAGCAAGCCGGATTTTTAGCCAATGTAACATCACAAAAATTTGCAATAGATTTTGCCATAAAAAACCCCAACAAAAAAGGGTTAACATTTAACCGGCTAAATTGCGACGTGTTTTATAACAAAAAACCGATTGCAAATATTTTGCTTGAAAAAAATATTCCTTTAGCCGGTAATGAAACCACAATTTTATCAGGAATTGTATTTGATGTTTCGCTGATCAGTGTCGGCACGGAATTTTTTAATCTGATCCGCAGCGGAGAACTTTCTAAAGAATTTGTATTTAATGGCACCATGACCGCCGACGGATTAACATTTCCTGTAAATAAAACAATTAGTCTGTGATATGAGGACCAGTTTAAAAGATATTGCAGATAAATATATTGCCCCGGCGCAAAATTTGTGCATATTAAAATTTTCGGACGGTGTAACGGATGATATTATTTCTGAAATAATGAAAACCGATTTACGCAGTGAAGCCGACACTCTTAATTTCTCACATTATTTGCGCGGGGCCACACCATTAGACACATTGCGAAATGATTATGATTTCGTAAAAAAGCACATAAAATATATCATTGATCCCGCCGGTGATCAATATATAAAAACCCCTGCGCGTATATGGGCCGATCGTTTCGCCGACTGCAAAGGATTATCTATTTTTTTAGCCAGTTTATTAAAAAATCAAAATTTCAAATTTGCCTACCGTTTTGCCTCCTATTCCGAAAAGCCCATATATACACACGTTTATATTGTTGTTTACTTGAATGGAGATGAAATAGTTTTAGATACCGTTATGCCAGGCTTCCAACAAGAGAAAAATTTTACTTACAAAAAAGATATACTAACCATGCCAAAAATTTATAAAATGTCAGGTATTGACGACGCACCACAGGGACTTGTAAAAAAAGATTTTAATTTAGGAAATCGCGACATTGCCGAAATGTCCGAAGGGGAAATGGATTTATGGATAGCCCGCGACAGGGTATTGGCTGAAAAAAAGATCGTCGAAAAAATACAGGGCATTGGATCCCTCAAAGCTGAAAAATACCAAGATACCGTAGATATGCTGGAAGATGCTATTGAAGCAGTACAGGCGGCCACCGTGAACGGCATAGGTGCCGCCACGGCCCCCGATCTTGAAGAAACATTGGCAACTATCGCCCATCATGCTATAACCGGGGTTTATTCTAATGCCGAAAGTCTTTGTGGCATTTACGGCATAGGCAAGACAAAGGCCGAGCGCAAAAAGGCGGCGGCAGACAAAAAAGCCGCCCGCAAGAAGCGCAAGGAAGACAGAAAAGAAATCCGCAAACAGTACAAAGGCAAAGAACAACGGGAAAAAATGTCAGAATGGCGGGCCGCCAACGGCACCAAAACTGGAAAGTTTTTGCAAAAGGTTGCAAAAAAAGTAAAGGCAGGAGCGAAGGCCGTAGCAAAAGTATTGAGTGCCCCCATGCGCCTGATTACAAAAGGGATTTTAGAAACCACACTTCCGAAGGCGGCCCCGGCATTTATTTACTTATTCGTTACCGATCCAAAGATGATCGCCAAACTACCACCGGAGGCCCGCGCTAAACGAAAAAAACAAGAAAAGATTTTCAAATTTATTGTCGAGGGCGTAGGCATGAAAGAAGCTCATGTTATGGGTATTTTGCGTAACGGCATAATGAAGCACATGGGCGACACGCCAGAGAAGATTTTAGCCAAACAATTTGCGGGGAAATTGTCAGGAATCGGATTTATCGAAGAGGCCGGAAAATTGGCCGGCGGTTTTCTTACTAAAATTATTGATTGGATCATAAAATTATTTAAAGGAAAAAAAGGAAAAGAAAAAGAATTGCAAGAAATTCAAGCAACCGATACGGACAGCGTTATAATAAGTACAGACAGCGACGGCACCAATCCGGAATTAGCAAATGAGTTATTAAGCAGATCCGCCGACATGGCGACAAGTGAGTATAATGACGGCGGCGACCGTTACGATACCGACGGGGCAAACAGCAACGGAAAATCAATTTGGAACTCTTTAAAATAGCAACATGAACGCAACTATAAAAAGTATTATTATTTTTGGCCGTTCGGTCAAAAAATTTTTAACCCGCGCCATCACCGGCGTAACTATAACCCCATTTTCGGGAACATACGACGGCAACCCGCACGGGTTAGAGATCACCGGCGCCATGCCCGGCGACGTGATCACATTTAGTTATGACGGCGGGCAGACATACGAGCCGACACAAAGACTTTACACGCAAGCAGGGGACAGCCCAGAAGTTTTAGTCCGCATTGTACGCGCCAGTCATTTACCGCTAAACATCACCGCGGGGATCATTCACATTGCAAATGGCGGCTTATTGGCCATGGATGAGATAGTGACCGCACCGGCAGTAACAGTAGTTTACGACGGGCAGGATCACCCTATTATCGTAATTGGATCAGTACCCGGTATGATAACAGAATTTTCATATAATGGCGGCACTTCATTTGTTGGCGCACAAACTGAACATATAAATGTTGGCAGCACAAATTTAGTTGTTAGATGTAGCGCACCCGGATTTCAGACCTTAGAAATAAACACATCTATCACCATCACAGCCGCAGCCATCACCGGCGTAACCGTGGCCGACGTTACCGCCACTTATGACGGTAATGTGAAAAAATTGACCACAGTCGGCACCGTTGCAAGTGATGAGGTTTGTTACAGCTATGACGGCGGTGTTACTTTCGGCGCGCACAACGTGCAAAATAATTTAAAGAACGCCGGGGCTTATCCTGTTAAAATTAGGATTACCCGTGCAAATTACAATGAATTATTACTTGACGCCACCATCACCATCAACCCCAAAGTTATAACCGTAAATTGCGGTTCTATAACTCATGTGTTTGACAACAACGCGCACCCGATTGATGATGAGGTAACACCCACATCTGACGGCCTTGTTTCGGGGCATACGATTAAAAACGGTCCCATCACCGGCGGAGGTACCGCCGTGGGTTCTTATACTTTTAGTATGACCGCTGTAACCATTAACGACAGTGTACCAGAAGACATGACTGCAAATTATTCTATTACCATAGTCCCCGGATCACTTGAGATCACCGAAGCGTAAAAATAACAACCAAAAAAAATAAATAAAAAATGAGCACAGCAGCAATCAACAAAGCAACGCGGAAAATCGACGCCGCTATAAAAAAAGAAGAAATAAAGGCCGCCAAACGGCGCGAACTGGATAAGAAAAAAAAGGAGTTGGAAAACAAGCGAAAAAAATTGGCCGCCTTGAAAAAACGCAAGTAAAAAAAACAAAAAAATAAAAACAACATGAAAAAATTTGATTTCAAAAAAATAGGCATGAACGCGGCAGGCGTATCTACCGGGGCCGTCGGCGGCCAAATGTTAAATAAAATCGGGTTTGTTGGGAACTTAAAACCCGTGATTCGCGGCGCGTTGAAAATTGTCGCCGGTGCCGTACTTCCTGAATTGGCCCCCAAAAATCAATTTATCGGAGCCGTTGGAAATGGCGTTATCGCTGCTGGTGCCATCGACGCATTTAGCGGTATGACGAATAATACTGCCCCTGTTGAGGGGATCGAGGGCGACCAGTTTGTCGAGGATCAATTTGTTGTTGACGAAGATATTGACGACGACAACGAAGAAGTTTCCGGGCTGGAAAATGAAAATCCCATCAGCGGTGCGGACGACGATCCAATCAGTGAGGGTTTTAATGAAGGGAATCCATTGGACTAAAAAATTAATCATTTAAAAAAAAATAACATGACACAAGATCAATTAAAAGCATTACGCAGAAACGGCAAAATGGCCGTTAACCCCAAACCAGTATTGCAAATAGCTGAACGAGAAAGAGGCGTTTACGCCACAGCACAGCAAAAATTTGCAGGATCGGGACAGATCACCACGCCCGGCTTTCTTCGTATGGAACAGAGAATTATAAAGGGCAAAACCAAGTATATTTTCAAAGTTACCCGCGACAGCAACAGCGACAGCGAAACGGAACAGAAGTTGGAAATGAATGACAAATTTATGGCCTCACAAATCGGCCTATTTTTGATACATCGCGACGAAAATATAGTAGGGGCGGAAGTCCTTTGTACATTTCCGGATCCCACCGTTTTTCCTGTGATTTCAGGCGTATCTAATCCGGCCCACCTTGAAGCAATTTACAACGGTAAATTTTCCGTTGTTGTAGGCCAGACGAAGTATTTGGAAGCATTAGACGTCCGCCGCTTCCGTTGCGTACCCAATCAACAGGCAGTTGTAGAGGTACTCAGCAACGACACCCCGCCCGTCAAATTAATTCCCGCCATGCTCAGCGAGCAACACGAAAACAGCGGATTTATAAATCTTACACCGCAAATCATTTTTGACGGCAGCGCGAAAAATGAAATAGCTATCGAAATTCCGGTGAATGCCAACCATGAGATTATTACCAATGTGGCAAACCATAATTATTATATGGTGATGATCATGCGCGGTTTCCTGGGAACTAACAGATAAGCCCCAAAAACACAAATTACATTTGTAAAGTTTAAAGGGTTGCCGGGGAACTTGCAACCCTTTTTTTAAAACCTTAAAAAAAAATTATGAAAGTTAAAAATATTGAAACCGTCGAAATCCAGTTAATCGCGGGGATCAAAAAATATAAACTCCCGGCGCAAACTAATTTTAACAACCGCAAAATAACGGGTATCAGCATTCCGAAAAACAGCGGGCAGGATACCCCTTTAGCCGGAAAAACGATCGACATAAAAAACTCTTACATCACTTTAAACAGTGCCGGCAAAGATGTTATAAAACAATTACCGTTGCAAGACATTGTAAAAGACAATGACAACGGCGGCGGCATTTTTGAACTGGAGCCGGTTGTTATCAGTAATGATAAATCAGAAATCGAAGTTTTAGACATCAACAGCCAAACGTTTACCAATCCGCAAAGCATTTTAATTACTTTTTATTTTGATTAAAAAATGATACAGGGGCGCACAAATTTAATTGATTTTATAAGGGTAAATAATACGCCTCATTGGTATTTGAGGCGGTCGGAAAAATCCGATCCCGTGTTTACATCCGGAGATGAAAAAGAAATAACGCTGGATGAAAGTATTAGTAGACTTAATAAATGCCTTGATATGTTGGCCACCGGTTCTTATTTTATTGAAGCATGGGAAACGCCAGGACAAAAAGTTATGAGGAAAAAAGATTCATTTACTTTGTCCGGTCAGGGAGACGGGGGACAATATCCGATTTCCGGGACATTCCCCGTCCCGGCAGAAGACAGCGGGGCCAAGATTGCCGCCGCCGTTGCTGAAGCGGTAGAAAAATTGAAGACAGAACAGAAAATAGAAACCATGGCGGACAGGATCAAAGAACTGGAATTAGAAAATAAAGAACTGAAAAAAGAGGCTGATTCTTGGCAAGGTCGTGTTTTTTCCAATATCGCGCCGTACGTAGGCACCATATTGCAGGCGTTTGGCATTGATCAGGGCGCGGGCGTATCTGGAACCGTTGCCGGCCAAAAAGAAAATTTATTTTCAGATCAGGAGGCGCAGCGGTTAAATAAGGCATTTGAGCAATGGAGTGCAAACGAAAATCAATATGTCGATATAGTGGAGAAGATCGCGGAAATGTCGGCCAACGATAACGCAACCTATTCCATGGCCCGCGGTATGTTATTATCAAAATAAAAAAAATTATGTCATTTAATCAAAAATACAGCAACAAAGCAGTTTACCCCAAAGGTACCACGCTGAACATACGCAAATTACCCTCCACCACGGCGGCCATCGTCGCCACGGTAAAGGGCGGCACGTCGGCAGGACGTAGCACGGGTAATTATTTGGACATGAAAGACGGCATTTGGTTACAGATAGCCCCTGCCAACGGCGGAACCGTCGCGTATGTCCGGGGCGACGTGATTAAGTTAAACACCCCGGGGCCATCTCCCGCGGCAGAGGCAAATGCGCAAGAACTTTTAACGGCCATTGTTGACAACGACAAAAAAACCTATACAAATTTATTGGACGCGTATAAATTGTATAAAGACCTGAAAACAAAAAAAATTGTGATCCCGCAAACTCTTGAAAAAAAGTTTGTGGACATTTACGACAGTTTATCCGAACGACAGGCAAAAATCAAAACACTGGACGGGGTAAAATGCACCACAGGCAGAGCAAAAGACACAGCCACCTCCGAAAGTTTAACGGCCTGGGTTTATTCTGCACAGAGTATCCGCGGCATTGGTTTTGTTCAATTAGTGGTGATCATCGTCGCCGCGCTGATTATCGGGGCCGGCACCGCCGCCGCCGTATATTATGCCACGCGCCCGGATTATGAAGACAGTAAGGCAGATTTAAAAGAATCTGAACTATTAAAAAAGGCATTATCAACGCTCACACCGGATCAACAGACCTTGGTTAGAACCGATTTAAACAAACAGATCGACGACGCATATAACGCAGGTAAAAAGCAACAAAAGTTAACCGACTTTTTTAAATCGACCGTCGGAAAAATAATTGTAGCCGGTGCCGTATTTCTTGGGGCTTCCTATTTTCTGCAACAAAAGAAAGGAGGGCAATATGCCAGTAAATAGTAATAATGTCAAATTAGTAGTTGTAAAAAAATACCTGACACCCGACGACAAGGAAAAAGGGAAAATTTTAGCGCGTTACAAATTTGAGATCATAGATAAAAACACGGTTGTATATTCCGAAAAATGCAACTCTTTATTTTTCGTATTGGCTGAACCGCAGACCACAACGCCCAATTATCCCAACATCAACGGATTTAAAGATATTTGCGCGTACAATGCCATATTTAACAACTCTGATCCACATATCGTAATCGATGATAAATTTCACATCAATTATAATTTGTCGCCTATACCTGTCGCCTTTGTAGATACACACCCGCCAGCTTCTTTGTAAATTTTCAGCCCATGAATTTATTATTTATTGATAGCGTAAAAAGTAACCGTGCCGCCTTTGCGGCAAAGGTCATTCAAATTGCAAATGCTCTAAAAATAGATCCGAATTGGTTAATGGTAGTCATGAAATTTGAAAGCGGTTTTAATCCCGCCATTGTCAACCCTAAAGGAGGTGCCACCGGGTTAATCCAGTTTATGCCGGCCACGGCACGAATGTTAGGCACCACGACGGCGTCACTTGCAAAAATGAGCAATGTACGACAGTTGGATTATGTGTATAAATATTATAAGCCAGCCGCCGGGCGGATCGCCAATGGGTTAGACTTGTACTTGTACACCTTTTTTCCTATCGCCGTCGGGAAGCCTGATAATTGGGTATTACAAAGCAAAGATTTAAAGGCCGGCACGATTGCCAAAGTAAACAAGATTTTTGACCTTAATAACGATTATAAAATAACCGCGGGGGAATTTAGAACGTCGGTTTATACGCGTTTATCAAGATTAATCAAAGATGAAAATACCTTACAATTGTTTTCAAAAAAAAAAACAGTGCAATTAGTTAGTATTATTATTTTATCAATAACAGCCGCTTATTTATGGAACGCCTATTCAAAAACTTCAAAACAACTTTTTTAGGCTTAATTATTTTAGCCGTCGCAATTTTCGCACTTTGTACCGGACGGATCACCGGCGACGTATTCACGGCCATTTTACCGACCGTATTAATGTTATTTCGCGTGAAAGACACATTTATAAATTTCGAGAAATGAACACCATTATAACTATCATGTTGTCTTCCATTGTCGGAGGATCCATGTCCTGGGTGTTTTTGATTGGCAGTAAAAAAAAGATTGAGGCCGCTAAGGCAGAGGGAGAAGAAATTGGCAACGCTAAAGAAATAGTGTCATTTTATAAAAATGTCTTTGCCGATCAAAATAAAAGGATCACAGATTTAGAAAGTGAGATCAAGCAGATAAAAAATAACCTCTGTATAATCGTGGATTGTCCAAGTCGTAAAAGATAAAAAAATGAAATTAATAAAACCTTTGATTTGCATTTTATGCGCGTTGTTACTCTTTTGTATCACCGCGGTTTTTATAATTCTTTTTTCATCATGCACGCCGGAAAAAAGGTTACAACATTTGATTGATAAGTATCCGCAATTAAAGACAACGGATACATTGATAAAAAATGACACATTAATAATTCCTGGCGTAAAAAAAGACACTACATTTATGTCCAGGAGAAAAAACATCGACACAGTGATTATCAGAAAAGATAATTTGATCATTAAATATTTTGCCGTTGATAGTCTGGTTTATTTGTCTGGCGAATGTACCGGGGACACCGTTATAATAATAGACACACTATATTATGAGAGAATTCAACCCGCGGCCACTGATCCGATCACACCGGGGATATGGGGCCGTTTAATTATTATGCTTGTTATCGGTGCCGTTTTGGCTATTCTTGTCTGTATCATTTTTAAACTATAAATTAAAAAAGGGCGTCCCATTTTTCCGCGTTACTGATTAAAACCTGATCAGTCAATTTAGCGTATTTTAAAGTCATTTTTAAACTCTTATGTGAAAGTAAGCGGGATGTAATTTCAATCGGAATGCCCAAGGAATTACAAATAGTCGCAAAGGTATAACGCCCGGAATGAAATGTAATTTTCTTATTGATCCCCACCGCAGTTACCGCAGTTTGTAAAACGTCACGCCCGTATTGCTCACTGTACATATTGAAAAATAGCGCGTCCGAATTTTCCGGCGCGCTTATTTTTTTGTTGTAATCCATGTATTTGAAAATTAACGCCCGTGTCGGCGCGTTAACGGGCACAAATAAACGATCTTTTGTTTTAACGGTGATTATATCGACATAACTGTAATCGTCCTTAAAATCGCTTAATTTAAGCCGGGAAATGTCAGACAACCTGAGGCCGGTAAAACAGGAAAAAATAAAAGGATACAACACCCTTTTTATTGTATCACTGACATTTTTATCAATCAGGCCCGCGACGGTTTTTAATTCTGTTACCGTTAAAAAATCCTTATTGACGTCCTTGTAATTTATTTGGTAGTTTAGTTTTGTGGCCCCGGATATCATGCCGCGCTTTTGCGCTTCCGAAAAAATGGTTTTGATAATTTTTATTTCTTTGGCCACAGTATTGTGTTTGTTGTTTTTTTCATGACGGCAATAGTTTTCAAAGGCCGCCAAAAAATTATAATTCACATCAGACAGCAAGGCCCCCGGCCTGAACTCTTTTATTTTGTTCATGGCGTTATTATACCGCTTGATAGTATTGGCTTCAAAAACGCCGGTTTTCTCCTTAATAAACCGGGCCATAAAATCTATCAGTAAGGCCTTTTTTTTATCTTTGGCCACGACAAACAGCCGTTCAAAATCAGGGAAGCCGGCGGGGCTGTCCTGATCCCGTAACAGGTCATAAATGATATTTTTTGCCTTATAGTGTAATTTTTCCAGCGCGGCATTTTTTGGGGCCGCTTCAGGATCGCGGGCCGTGATCCTTTGTTTTTTCTGATCCCAACAGTCCGGGGGGGTACTGATCCCTGTACTGTACATTTTAGATTTCCGATCTATCGTTACGCGGATATAAATTTTTTGCGTGTCCCCGGAACCGGGCCGTAGGCAACAATTTGAAGTTATATTTCTCATGGTTTATCAAATTTTGTTAGTACACTTTTGATGAAAAAAAACTGTACTAACATTTGGACGAACAAAAAGCCGAAAAAAGCCGAAAAAAGGCATGGGATTTATTTTTTGATATCGGTCTGATCCCGCCGGATATGCCCGCCGGTAAAGGAAAAAACCCAAAACAATTGTGTGTTGTTTTGGGTTTTTTTGTTGTCCTGTCAGGGGTCGAACCTGAACTCTTCTGATCCAGAGTCAGATATTAATCTTTTTTAATGTTTTTTCTTTTTTATTTTTATTAGCTAAAACAATGTTTTTCAAGCTTATAATAAATATCGTGTTTTTTTTACTTGTTTTTTATTTGTCTTTTTGAGTACATTTGTGTATCAAATTGTGTATCAAATTTTTTTGTATTAAAAGTGCTTAGATAAAGCCAAAATCAATATGAAACAGATATACTGAGAAGTATCAAAAATAATAACTTTTTTCAATTGTGTATCAAATATTTCAGAAAAATTAGTTAAAATGAAGCCAACTGTCAATATAATATTAGATACCAGAAGGGCAAACAAGGACAATAAATATCCAGTTAAACTCCGGATTACATATCAACGGATAAGAAAATATTATGGAATTGATATTCAATTATCCAAAGATGACTGGGGCCGGGTTCATGGAGAAAAGCCACGAGAGGAATTTAGAAATTTACGCAGAGATATGGATAAAATTGTGAAAGATGCGAATGACTTGATTAAAACAATGGAGCATTTTTCTTTTGTTCAGTTTGAAAAAGACTTTTTTAAACTAGGCCTTAAAACAGATGTGCTGGCATCTATGGAGGATTACGCTAAAGTGCTCGAAAAAGATGGCCGTATTGGAACCGCAATCTCCTATCGCTGTGCCAAAAACAGTCTATCCGTTTTTCAACCCACACTTAAATATTCAGAGATTACTCCTGAATTTCTGAAGCGTTATGAACGGTGGATGCTTACAAATGACAAATCTGCAACAACTGTCGGATTCTACCTGCGAAGCTTACGCACATTGGTAAATATAGCACTCCAAGAAGGTGTAATAACTCCCCAGCAATATCCGTTTGGGAAAACTCGCTATCAAATCCCTAAAGGACAAAATATAAAAAAGGCTCTTACATTAACAGAAATTCGGCAAATTATTGATTACGAAGCTGTGCCTAACAGTAATAAAGATAAAGCCAGAGACTTTTGGCTGCTGTCATATTATTGTAACGGAGCAAATATAACTGATATCTGCCGCTGGAAATACTCTAATTTAAAAAACAATAAACTTGTTTTTCATCGTGCTAAAACAGAGTTTACAAGCCGTAACCCAAAACCCATAGAGGTTGTTGTTACCCAGCCAGTAAAACAAATTATTAATAAATGGGGGAATCGAAAAAAAACATCTGAAAATTACATTTTCCCAATTCTCGTTCCGGGCATAAGCCCAAAAGAAGAAAAAAAGATTATTGCCCGATTCATCCATTTGATCAATGACAATATGGATGGTATTGCCGATACGTTAAAAATAAATAAAAACCTTACAACCTATGTTGCCCGTCACACGTTCTCGACCATCCTGAAACGCAGTGGAGCCCCAATATCATACATCAGTGAAAGTCTTGGACATATGGACATGCACACCACGGAAAACTATCTTGATTCTTTTGAAAATGATCAAAAACAGAAGTTTGCAAATTTACTGGTGCCTAAAAAGCATGTAATAAAGTCTTCTAAAAATCCGAAACATCCTACCAAAAAGGAACTTTAAGTCAATACAAAATATTTTCTGAGTTCTTTAATCGCCAATAACTCTTTTCAGGATAAATAAAATGATTTTGAAGTGGTTTTAAAATGAAATTCCAGTAATTTTATTTTAAACCATAACTCCGCCATTTTTTACGTAATAGGATTTATTTGTAGTTTTTCCAGCAGTTTTTGAGTTTTACTGCTTATCTCTGCAGTTACCCAGTTTTGGTTTATTTTCACTTTACGTACTTCT
>JAGNBV010000201.1 GCA_018004645.1 Bacteroidales bacterium | reverse complement strand
GGGGAGAACCGGGCTTCCCGTAAGGTGTTTCTAATTCGTGTGCCGTAGGATTTTTAAATATGTCTAATTTTTCGAGGCCGGAACCACCAATGATAGCGATTTTCATTTTCTGATTTTTTAAACAAACTTACATCAAAATTTGTTAATTGCATAAGGATGTTATTCAATTTATTTTTTCTGAGAATCCATCGTGCTTGCCAGAGTTTATCATTGATTTCGATTCCAAAATCATTTTTTTACTTTTGGATAAGCCTATTGTACCTTTAAAACATTACTTTTGGGGCGCTAATAATCAGGTGGCATTAAATAAATCTGGAAATATCATGGCAATAAAAATTTTTCTTACCGGTGGAACTTTTGATAAGGAGTACAATGAATTGAACGGTCAGTTATATTTCAAGGACACCCATCTTCACGAAATGCTGTCGATGGGGCGCAACCGTGTGCCTGTTGATACGCGCATATTGATGATGATTGACAGTTTTGATATGACCGACGACGACAGGGAAATTATTGCACAACACGTGCTTAAAGCCGACGAAGATAAAATTATAGTAACTCATGGTACTGATACCATGGTGGAAACAGCCCAGGCCATTGCCAAAAAAGTCAGCGAAAAGACGGTTGTTTTGGTGGGCGCGATGATTCCCTATAAATTCGGCAGTTCCGATGGACTTTTTAATTTGGGTGCAGCCCTTGCTTTTGTTCAAACATTACCCAAAGGGGTTTTTATCTGCATGAACGGACGGTATTTTAGCCACGATAATTGCCGGAAGAATCGCTCTATGGGTGAATTCGAAGAAATAAGATAGAAAAGCGCCGGCATAATACCTCAATACCTTTTTTTTACCGGCAGACAATTATAGCAAAACGAGAATTACCGAATTCCAGCATTCGCACCTTAGATTACGACAGCCAGGCTGTCGTAATAATCAGGAATTGATCAAAATCCGTTTTGCCCTCATCTTATGATTAGGCGAAGGTGTTATTTGCCAAGTGCAGCCAGTTTTTTGAAAAGTTCTTTTTCCTGGGGGCTGACATTTTTTGGCACGGCAATATGTAAATTAACATATAGGTCGCCTTTTTTCGAAGGATAATCGTAATCGGGCATACCCATGCCTTTAAGACGGAACGTCTTGCCGTCGTCGGTTTCTGGCGGTATTGCCATGTTGACATGACCGCTGAGCGTGGGAATTTCAATCTTTCCGCCCAATACAGCCGTGCTGATATCAACCAGCATTTTGCACATCAGGTCGTTGCCGTTTACGCTGAACAGTTTGTGAGGTGCGATGGCGATAATCACATACAGGTCACCCGCTGCCATATTCCGTGAGCCTTTTTGTCCTTTCCCAGATATTTTTAGTTTTTGTCCGTCGCTGGTTCCGGGTTTAATGTTCAGGCGAATTTTTTCATCGCCGAGGTTTATCACCTTACTTACTCCCTTATAGGCTTCTTCTAAAGTAAGGGTAAGCTGTGCCTGCAGGTTACCGGCTTTTTTTTGCTGGGGTGAAAACCTTTCATCGGTCTGGCTGCCGAAAAACATATTAAAAAAGTCTGAAAAGCCATGCCCTTTGCCGAAAATATCATTTATACCATCAGAAAAGCCCGTTGCATTGTTTCCGTCATAATAATACCTTTGCGAATAACCTCCTGTTCCGGGTTGCGAATAGTTTCCATACTGGCTCCAGTTGGATCCCAGTTCATCGTATTTTTTTCGTTTTTCGGGATCGCTGAGCACATCATTGGCCTCGGCTATCTCTTTAAATTTTTCTTCTGCCTGTTTGTTCCCCTTGTTTTTGTCGGGATGATATTTTATGGCAAGTTTACGATAGGCTTTTTTAATCTCGTCCTGTGTGGCAGATTTGCTTACTCCTAAAACCTTATAATAATCCTTGTAATCCATTTGACAGAGTTTTTACGAAGTTTTAAGTTTTCAATTTTTGTACCAATGTATAAAATCTGACAATTATACAGAAATTTGCTGCCTTTGTCGGTTTTTTTATACTTTTACCCTGCAAATTATTGCCTGTCTATGTTAAAACTTCATGTAGATATTGAACCCAATTCAGGTTTTTGTTTCGGTGTAAAAAATGCTATAAAAAAAGCCGAGGAAGTCCTGGATAGTGGCGAAGAACTTTTTTGTCTGGGAGAAATAGTTCACAACGATCAGGAGATACAACGCTTGGTGAGCAGGGGTATGAAGATTATTTCGCAGGGCGAATTCGTGGCGTTGAAAAACAAAACCGTTTTATTCAGAGCCCATGGCGAGCCGCCGTCAAGTTATCTGGCAGCCGCTGAAAACGGGATAAAGGTGATTGATGCTTCGTGTCCTATAATTTTAAAACTTCAGGAAAAAATCTATAAGTCTTACCTGAACAAGGAAATCATTTATATTTTCGGATTGCCGAATCATCCGGAGATCATCGGGTTGAACGGAAAAATTAACAACTCGGCGGTAGTGTTCGATAAATATGAGGATCTTGACCTTAAAAAAATACCTCCGAAAATAACTTTATACAGTCAGACGACCAAAAGCCTCAAACTGTTTTATGAAGTCATTAACCGGTTGAAGGATGCCGGCATAGAGGTTAAAGTGGAGGATTCCATCTGCAGGCAGGTTTCTAACCGCGAGCAGGAATTACGAGAGTTTTGCCGCCGTTTTCACCGTATTGTTTTTGTGGCCGGAACCAACTCATCGAATGGCAAACAACTTTATGAAATTTGTGCCCAGGAAAATTCAAACGTACATTTTATCAGTGCCGTGAGTGAAATTGAACCGGCGTGGTTTTGCGAAAACGAAAAAGTAGGTATCTGTGGAGCAACTTCTACCCCCCTGTGGCTTATTCAGGATGTTAAGGATTTCCTGCTAAAGTTGTAATCCATTTCCGGTGTCGGGTGAGTCTTGCTGCCGGTGGTGGAAAATGTCGATGGCCACAATCGCAGCGGCAAAAGTCCAGAAAGGCACTGAAGATTTATCCGTATCCAAAAAATTGTTCAGGGTGCCGTGGATAAAATAAGTTACCAATCCCAGGAAATAGGATAGAGCCAGTAGTTTTGTTCCAGGAGTTTTAGCCTGTTTGTATACGCGTATGG
>JAGNBV010000075.1 GCA_018004645.1 Bacteroidales bacterium | reverse complement strand
ATTCATAACTTTGGTTTCTTACAAAGTTATTCTGCAAATCAAATCAAAAAATCAAAGAACGTTCTGTATATATTGTTTTTATTGTACTTTTAAAAGATTAAATATTTTTAAACGCATCACTACTAAATTAACATTTATAGTTAACTTTGCACTATAAAGTTTCTTCATGATGCCTAACATTATTATTCTTATCCTGACGACTGTCATTCTTATTTTCACGCTGGTATTTATTTTCAGGATGCTGGATTATGTGAAAAGCCGCATGTCATGGGTTATGATAGGGCTGGCCATAATCTTTCTTACAGTAGCCCAGTTGATGGAAGTGTATAATATTTATTTTAATCAAAAGTCCTCTTTTATCCTTACCCTGTATTTTCTGTTGGTGTTGGTTGTTGCTGTCTTGTTGTCGATCAGTGTTCATCGCATCGGAAACCTGTTGCGCAGCGTAAAAAAGGCCGATGAACGGCGCATAGAATCGGAGAACCGATTCAAGCTGTTATTTGACAATTCTACCGATGAGATTTTTCTTGCTGATTTTGACGGTAATTTTATTGAAGTGAATCAGGAGGTTATCAAACGCCTTGGTTATTCGCGCGAAGAGCTGATGAAGAAAAACTTTACCGATATCAAAACGCCGAAATACATTCCCTTAGTAAAAAAGAACATTGATATCATCATACAGAATGGCCACCACATTTACGAAACCGAACACCTCACAAAAAAAGGTTCGGTGATTTTTCTCGAGATGTCGAGCCGTGTCATCGATTATTTCGGCAAAAAGGCCATCCTTAGCCTGGCACGCGATATCACCGACCGCAAAGAAATAGAACGTAAAATTGCTGCCGCTATCATTGAAACCGAAGAACGCGAACGCCAGCGTTTTGCTGCCGACCTGCACGACGGCCTGGCGCCTCTCTTGTCTACAATAAAGCTTTATACCGATTTGTTGAAAAAGGGAAATTTTAATAAAATCAGCCCTGCCGAAACGTTGCAGGCTGTTGATGAACTCATTGACAAGGCTATTGTTTCCACCCGCGAAATATCCAACAATATTATGCCCAGCATATTGCAGGATTTTGGGCTGCCTGTTGCTATCAGGGATTTTTGCAATTATATCAACAATACGCAGTCAGTGAAAATTATGCTCGATACTTCACAGTATAAACTTTCAGGGACAAGGATAGAGGAAACGGTGCTGTTCCAGAGTATTAAAGAATTGGTAAACAACTCACTAAAACATTCGCGAGCCAAAAACATCGAAATATACCTCGAAAGTCACGAACGGCAGGTTAACCTGTTTTATAAAGACGACGGCATCGGCTTTGACGTGGAAGATAAATTGCAGCAACCTACCGGAATGGGATTGAATAATATTGTCAACAAAATTAAAACCATCAACGGCCTCACGCTCATTAAAAGCAAGGAAGGCGAGGGGATGTCGGTGCTGGTTACCGTTAATGTCAAATAATTGTACCATGAATATCATAAGATTGGTTATTGCTGACGACCATGAAATTTTTCGCAAAGGCCTGCGTATCATTCTCAACGAGATGGACGAGGTGAAAGTCATAGGCGAAGCTCAAAACGGTCATGAGTTGTTTGAGATACTCAAAAATGCCACCGCCGACCTGGTGCTGATGGATATCCGCATGCCTGTCATGGACGGCATCGAAGCTACCCGCAGGGTGGTGGAAAAATATCCCTCCATCAAAGTTATTGCCCTCACCATGTTTGAAGAGATAAGCTATTTCAACCAGATGATTGAAGCAGGGGCGGAGGGTTTTCTGTTGAAAAAAACCAACAAAGACGAGCTGCAGCGGGCTATCAACCAGGTGATGGCCGGGGAAAATTATTTTTCGGAAGAATTTATCAGCAACGTAAACCGTAATCTGAGGCCTTCGCTGAGGATGGCCGGTATCGAGCTTACGGACCGCGAACAGGAAGTGCTCGAACTAATATGCAAAGGCATGTCAAATGCCGAAATTTCAAAATACCTTGGCGTTAGTGCACGCACCGTGGATGGACACAGGGCGCATCTGCTCGAAAAAACTGGTGCGAAAAACTCTCCGCACCTGGTGATGTTTGCCATAAAAAACGGGTTAATCAAGGCCTGAGAACTGTCGTTGACCGCCCGGAATCCGCCCAACAGCCTTCATTGCAAGACATGCCTTTTATAGGCATTCAGGAATGTTTGTCAATCGAACAGGATCATTTTGTGGTGAGATGATATCCCGGATTTACCATTTCCGTGCCTATAAACTGCTGGTATTTTTCTTTGTCGAAAAAATAATCCCAACAGCCAAGACTATGAAACATTTCCCCGCCAAAACCTGTTTTAAACCGGTATAAGCCATAAAGAGGGTGGGAGATGTCATTTTTTGGCGAAATGCCAAACATATCATATTCTATGCAGCCTTTTTCCTTTGAGATTTTTATAGCTTCCCATTGCAGGGCATAAGTAGCCATAAAATTCCTGTTTATGCTTGATGAGGCTCCATACAAATAAGAGCCGCGCTGCCCGGTTATTATCAAAAACATGGCAGCCAGTGGCGTCTTATCATATTCGGCTATTAAATAGTAAACCTCGGCAGGCGATTTGGTTTTGTCGGCGCGGGTGGTCAAAATAGCTTCAAAATAATTGATGTTATTCAGATACAATCCGTTTCTTTGTGCGGTATCTGAGTACAATTGATACCAGATGTGTAAATCGCTGATATCAGCTATTCTCACGGTAACGCCTTTCTTTTTCGAGAGTTTGATATTATATCTGGTTTTAGGCTTCATGCGTTCCAGAATGGTGGCGGTATCTGCTTCCAGACTGATATACAAAGTGTTTGTCGGTAAAATATTCGTTTGCGCTTTTCGGAGATTCCAGTTGAAGGTATTGAAATTTAACCTCAATTCCTGCGACTTCAAAGAAGGTGAATCAATTACATTGCCGGTATGGTCAAAGTAGGCATTGTCTCCGGCCCAAAAAACCTCCCAGCACAAATCATACCTGATCATAAAGCAGGCGGCAGGCAAAAAAGATCGTAAACACTCCGATAGTTCTTCTAAAAAAAGTCCCTGAAACTCATTGTCGGGTTCCAGTTCCGGGCCATAGGGGACATAAGCAATACTATCGTGTTTATTCACTTGCAAAATGACCACCAGAAGGTCTGAATTGATATCATAATCCACCGCGGCATCATGAAAAAGATGGCTCTTTTTTGATTTAAAATTAATGGCAATAGTTTCACGGCCAGTTTTTCTTTTTACAAGTGACCAAAAGGCGGTTTGTTGCACTATGGACGTTTTGTAAAGCTCGGCAATGTTTTTTTTATGTACTTCTGTTAACATGATATGCTTTAATAATGTGTAATCACTACAACGCTAGCTAATTAACACTGTGGATATTCGATACGAAAGGTGAACTGTTGCCAGTTGTTTATCAAGGTCGTCTTTACAATGAAATTCATGCTTACTAAATTCGATTGATTTTTTTCTGAATAAATAATCTCTGCCGATTATGGCTCGTTGAAAAACAGCTTTGATTGCGAAACAGATATTCTGTTCAACTTTTTTGCGGTTTCCATCGGTTGTTTATTCCACAAATAATCAAGTTTGTTGATAATTAATTTTTTCATTTCTTCCATTTTTCAAATACAATAAAGAATTAGCATTACAGAGTGTTGTAGCCTATAAAATTGGCCTGCCAACATGGCCAGGCCCTCCAAAAATGTCAAAAATACAAATTTTTTCAAGACGGGCAAAATCCGGGCAGGTATTATTCCATTTAAAGATGGCCGAAGACAATACTATGTCAGAAAAAAATCCATTGATAAAATGCAGTTAAACAATTCTTACAAAACACTAGTTTGGCTTACTAAAAATTCTTAACCATTTAAAAACAAGTGAAAAGACCATGTGATAAATTCCCGAATAATATACGTATATTTACCCGTTGAAAAAAATATTTATTTTTTTTAGAAAATATCAATTTTGTAAAACACATAAAGACAATGTATTGCATAACTTTAATAACATGCGTTTATCGGTAATTTGGGGAAGGCGCTTCTGTAATCCTTTGTTAATGACTGTTTTGTGTGGTAACCAGGTATTTTTACCTGCATTGCCTGATGTGTCTTTTACTCTTTTTTACTTGGAATACTCAATCTACTTTTGTATCGTCAAAAAAAAACAAAAAATGGTCAGAGTAATCATAGTCGATAATGAAGCAACCTTTCGCAAGGGACTCAAAACCATTTTATTAAACATCGGTGGTGTGGAAATAGTAGCGGAAGCCTCCAACGGTGAGGAGTTTCTTGAATTACTCGACAATACCATTGCCGATCTTGTTTTTATGGATGTTAAAATGCCTGTTATGGATGGTATGGAAGCCACTCGCAAGGCGAAAACTCACCACCCCGAACTTTCCATTGTGGCATTTTCTTCTTATGAAACCCAGCTTTATCAGGAAAAAATGATGGATGCAGGCGCTTGTGAATACCTGCTGAAATCAGCTGACAATTATGATTTATTAGCAAACATAATAAATAAAACCAAAACCGGAAAGTTTTCCGGGATGAATAAGTATTAATAATTAATAAAAAAAAGTTATGGAAACCAAAAAAGTATTAATCGTTGATGATGACATTGATGTGATTACCATCATTGAAACTATTCTTCAAAAAGAAGGATACAAAGTCATCGCTGCAAATGACAAAATCGAAGGCATGAAAAAGATCAAAGAAGAAAAACCAGATCTTGCCATCCTCGATGTTATGATGACCACTCATTACGAAGGTTTTGAGCTGGCAAAAGAAATTACCGATAATCCCGAATTATCGAACATGCCTGTGCTTATGCAAACCTCTATCGACATTCTTACCACTACCAAGCCTGATGTGCAGGCTATGGCCCGTGAGTTCAGAAAAAATCCCGGATTTAAAGATTTGCACGTGATTCTGGTGAAAGACATTAATACCGGAAAAGCCGGCGTCGATTATCTTTCGGAAGACGGAAAAAGCATCTGGTTCCCGGTGGATGGTTTTATCAGGAAACCGGTTGATGTAAAAAGATTACTCCCCGAGATAACTCGAATTTTGGGTGAAAAATAATTTATAGTTATTAACAAATAAAATGTAGCAACACAAATTTATTATGGAAAAAGCACTTGACAAAATACTAGAGAACTACGAAAACTGCAGCAGGGATTCTTTAATCCCGCTTTTACAGGAAATTCAGGAAAAAGAAGGCTATTTATCCGAAGTAGCAATTGTTAAAACCGGACTGAAGTTGAAAATTCCTACCAGCAAAATATACGGTGTTGCTACATTTTATAACCAATTCAGGTTTGAGCCGGTTGGAAAATATCATATTATGGTATGCCGTGGCACAGCCTGTCATGTACTCGGATCAGCCACGGTGCTGCAAGAATTAGAATCTATTTTAAAAATCAAAGCCGGACAAACCA
The DNA here is from genome assembly GCA_018004645.1 of Bacteroidales bacterium. Lineage (GTDB taxonomy): Bacteria > Bacteroidota > Bacteroidia > Bacteroidales > CAIWKO01 > CAIWKO01. The sequence continues at coordinate 9,062 of JAGNBV010000075.1, read as the reverse complement.
CCCGCGACGGGCTTTTCAGCATTGAAGTTGTGGCCTGTATAGGCGCCTGTGGCCTTGCCCCGGTGATAAACATCAACGGCGAGTTTTTTGCGAAGGTTACTACCGATAAATTACAAGAAATAGTTGAATCATTCAGAGCTAAAGAACAAACGATATGAACAATTCAGTAAAACAATACCTGGAAAATCTGGCTGCCGGCAAAGATACCGACCTAAAAAACAGCCTTTTTGAAAATAAAGCCGGTAAAGACAAAGCTACCATTTTTATCGGCGCAGGAACTTGCGGTCTTGGCGCCGGTGCGGCAAAAACAAAAGCTGCCATTGAAGAGTACCTGAAAAATAATAAAATGGAAGCCGATATAGTGGAAGTAGGCTGCATAGGCTTCTGTGCTGTAGAACCCATCATGGATGTCAGGCTTCCGGGCAAAAACAGGATTTCTTTCGGAAAAGTTACCTTTGATAAGGTTAATGATATTCTCGGAAGTGTTACTGCCGGAACAATTAATTCGGAAAACCTTCTCGGACAGTTTATGAGCGATGAGCTCAAACCGTGGCCCGGAGTTAATGATATTAACCAACACTCGTTTTTCGTAAAACAAAAACGTCTGGTACTGAAAAACTGCGGTATTATTAACCCCGTGAGTTTCGAAGAATATATCTCCCGTGGAGGCTATGCCGGCTTCATCAAGGCAGTAAAGACCCTGTCGCCCGAAGACGTCATCTCTACCATAGAAAAAAGTGGTCTTCGCGGACGTGGAGGCGGAGGTTTCCCCACAGGAACAAAATGGAGATTGGCATTCAAAACACAGTCAGATCAGAAATACATGATTTGTAATGCCGACGAAGGCGACCCCGGTGCATTTATGGATCGCGCCGTCATAGAAGGCGACCCCCACCGGCTCCTCGAAGGCCTGGCCATCGGTGCGTATGCCATCGGTGCTACTGTAGCCTATATCTATATCCGTGCCGAATACCCGCTGGCCATTCAACGCCTCAAGATAGCCATCAAGCAGGCCGAAGAATATGGATTGCTCGGCCATAATATTATGAATTCAGGTTTTGACCTGAAAATAAAAATTAAAATGGGTGCCGGCGCCTTTGTGTGTGGTGAAGAAACCGCACTGATGCACAGCATCGAAGGTTTCCGCGGAATGCCCAGCCCACGTCCGCCTTTCCCTGCCGAAAGCGGCCTGTTTGGCAAACCTAGTGTCATCAACAATGTGGAAACTTATGCCAACGTCTCGGAAATATTAGTGAAAGGAGCCGAATGGTTTAGTTCTACAGGTACCGAAAAAAGCAAAGGAACAAAAGTATTTGCCCTGTCAGGAAATGTGAAAAATACAGGCCTTGTCGAAATCCCCATGGGAACAACGGTTCGCCAGATTATTTTTGATATTGCCGGCGGTATTGCTTTCGATAAAAAATTTAAAGCTGTTCAAATTGGCGGCCCTTCGGGTGGATGTATCACCGAAGAGAACCTCGACATCCAAATTGACTATCAGAACCTGATAGCAGCAGGCGCCATGATGGGCTCCGGCGGATTGGTGGTGATGGATGAAAATACCTGCATGGTGGATATTGCTAAATTCTTCATGGATTTTATTCAGCGCGAAAGCTGCGGTAAATGTATCCCCTGTCGCGAAGGCACCAAAAGAATGCTCGAAATATTGCAGAGCATCACTTCAAAACCAAAATCCGACGACAATAAAGATGCGCTCGAACGTTTTCAAGGTGTCATGCAGTTGGAAAAACTTGCAAAAGTCATCAAAGAAACATCGCTCTGCGGCCTGGGACAAACAGCCCCCAACCCGGTACTTAGCACCCTCCGCTTTTTCCGCCATGAGTACGAAGCTCATGTGTTCGAAAGGGTTTGCCCTGCAGGAAAATGCACCGACCTTAGAAAATTCCACATCATCGTTGATAAATGTACCGGCTGTACGGCCTGTTCCAAGAAATGTCCTACCTCGGCCATCATAGGAACCCGTAAAGCACCACATTTTATACAGGAAAATAAATGTATCGGCTGCGGCGCTTGCTACGAAACATGCAAATTTGAAGCTATTGAAATGATTTAAAAAACCAGGATATTATGAACCTTACTATAGAAATAAACGGAAAAAATTATCAAGCAGAAAAAGGCGAAACCATTTTAACCGTGCTTAACCGCAACGGTATAAAAGTTCCCACCTTGTGCCATATGAAAAACTTTGTCCCTTCGGGCGCTTGCCGCATGTGTGTGGTGGAACTCGAAGGAAGTGCAAAACTCGTGAGCTCCTGTTCTTTTCCTGTAAGCGACGGCATGAAAATTAACACCCGTTCGCCCCGAGTTCTGGATGCACGCAAAACTATCGTAGAACTGCTGCTGTCGAACCATCCCGACGATTGCCTCTACTGTGTGAGAAATGCTAACTGCGAACTACAGCACCTTTCAAAAGAATATCACGTGGTTGACCGTCGTATTCATGGTATGAAAAACAAACACAAAATGGATCACTCCAGCCTGAGTATCATCCGCGATCCGGCAAAATGTATCCTCTGCGGACGCTGTGTCAGGGTGTGCGAAGAAGTAATGGGTGTGTCGTGTATCGAATATATCAACCGTGGCAGCAAAACTCTCATAGGCACCTCGATGGGCAAAGGCCTCAATACTTCCAGTTGCGTGAATTGCGGACAGTGTATCATGGTTTGTCCCACCGGCGCCCTCTCGGAAAGAAACCAAACTACCGAAGTTCAGGATATCCTGCACAAAAAAGAAAAAGTAGCCGTGGTCCAATATGCTCCCTCTATCTCTGTTTCTTTAGCCGAGGAGTTTGGCATGAAGCCGGGGCAGGACATTAACGGTATCCTCAATGCCGCCTTGCGCAAAATGGGATTCTCCTTTGTGTTTGATACCACCTTCGGAGCCGACCTTACTATTATGGAAGAATCGGCAGAGCTGATCGACCGTATCGTTAAGGGAAAAACCATGCCTATGTTCACCAGTTGTTGTCCTGCATGGGTAAAGTATGCCGAAGAGTTTGCTCCCGATTATCTTGATAATCTTTCAACGTGCAAATCGCCTCAGCAAATGACCGGTGCTATTATCAAGAGTTATTTTGCCCAAAAGGCAAAAATAGAACCCAAAGACATTATCTCTGTGTCTATCATGCCCTGTACCGCCAAAAAATTTGAAGCCCAGCGTGATACTATGGGACGTGATGGCATCAACGATATAGATATCGTGATGACTACCCGCGAACTGATAGAGTTAATTAAACTTCATGGAATCGACATGCACAACATTGAGCCGGAACTGACGGATTCCCCACTGGGAGTGCGTAGCTCGGCAGGAAAGATTTTTGGTGCTACCGGCGGTGTGATGGAAGCTGCTCTGAGAACTGCCTATAAACAACTTACAGGCAACGAACTCACAAATTTTAAAATCAATGCCGTCCGCGGACTTAAAGGACATAAAGAAGCCCGTATTAAGATAAACGACCTGGAAATTGGTGTAGCCGTTGTCAGTGGTCTGGCCAATGCAGGTAAACTTATTGAAGAACTTAGGAATGGCAGAAACGACCTCCACTTTATAGAAGTGATGACCTGCCCGGGCGGATGTATTGCCGGCGGCGGACAACGTATAGGAATAACCGAAAAAGTTATTGAAGCACGTATGAATTCACTCTATGAAATTGACGACAGGGAATCATTAAAGGTTTCACACAAAAACCCCGAAATTGTTGAATTGTATGCCAACTTCCTTGGTGAACCGCTGCAACATAAAAGCCATGAGCTCCTCCATACCAAATACTTTAAACGGGAAGTGCTTCTATAATTTAGAATAATAACCTGACAGCAATTACAGAACAATGGGAAATCTGATAAATAACGAGCTTGTTTACACGGTCAAAGACCGATGCCGGGTATGTTATACCTGTGTCAGAGAATGTCCTGTAAAAGCTATCAAAATAATAAACGGGCAAGCGGAAGTTATCTCGGAGCGATGCATAGGATGCGGCAATTGTACTAAGGTGTGCAGTCAGAAAGCAAAAGTGTTTGTGGATACCACACAACCAGTGGAAGAATATCTGGCTGCCAAAGAAAAAATTGTTGCCTGCGTTGCTCCAAGCTTTCCGGCCGAATTTGCTGAAATTTCCGATTACAGAAAACTTGTCGGCATGCTTCGCCAATTGGGTTTTACCTGGGTGGTGGAAGTTGGATTTGGCGCCGATATGGTGGCTAATGAATACCAAAAGGTTATGAATGATGTAAATGCCCCGAAAAGCATTTCGTCCGACTGCCCGGCCATAGCCTATTATGTAAGGCATTATCATCCCGAACTGATAGAATCGTTGGCGCCCATTGTTTCACCAATGGTGGCCATGGTAAGGATAGTAAAGAAAAAATATGGAGAGGATGTAAAGACAGTTTTTATCGGGCCTTGCATTGCTAAAAAAGCAGAATCAAACGAGGTAGATCAGGTGATAACTTTTATCGAATTACGAAAACTGTTGAAAAAAGCAGGCATTTCTCATGAGAACATTACCCCGTCTGATTTTGACCCGCCTTATGCAGGTAAAGCATCGATATTTCCTGTAACCCGTGGCAAACTGCATTCCATCAATAAAACGGATGATATTTGCGAAGAAAATATCATTGTGGCCTCCGGAAGAGTGCACTTTAGGGAAGCAATCCGCGAATTTGAAGAAGGTCTGAAAAAATCACAACACCTAGAACTGCTGTGTTGTGAGGGCTGTATCATGGGGCCGGGAATGTCCTATAACAATATGTTATTCACTAAAACCACCAGGATCAGAAACTATGTTCGGCAAAAGATGCAGACACTGGAAAAGAATACCTGGAAAAAAGAGTTTAACGAATTCAAGGATATTGATTTTTCGCAACAGTTTAAACCTGCTGACCGCCGTATTCCAACACCTTCCGTAGAAGCTATTTCAAAGGTACTCGAATCCATGGGTAAAGTGAAAGCTGAGGATCACCTTAACTGCGGAGCCTGCGGTTACGATTCCTGTATTGAGCATGCCATTGCTATCATCGAAGGCTTTGCCGAAGTGGAAATGTGCCTGCCCAATACTATTGAGAAACTTCACAATTCGGTGCAGGAACTCAATCTTTCGAACGAGAAACTGGCAAGCGCCCGTCAATCGTTGCAACAATCCGAAAAACTTGCCAATATGGGCCAGTTATCTGCCGGTATTGCTCATGAATTGAATAATCCGCTCGGGATTATCACCATGTACAGCAATATTCTGAAAGAAGAGGCTCCTGCTGAAAGCCCTATCCGCGAAGATTTGGAACTTATTGCCGAACAGGCTGACCGTTGCAAAAAAATTGTTGGCGGGCTGTTGAATTTTGCACGCAAAAACCAGGTCAAACTGGTGGAAACAGATATCCTGAAGTTTACCAATCATAGTATAGAATCTGTGATTTTGCCACCCAATGTGCAAGTGGAGGTTAAATCTGAATTGTCAAACACCTTTGCTTTCATTGATAACGATCAGTGGATGCAGGTGTTGACCAACCTCGAAAAAAATGCTATTGAAGCTCTGCCCGACGGTGGAAAAATTACTATTACTCTGCGGGAAAGTAACGACGACGTTGAGTTCTGGGTGGCCGATTCGGGCCCTGGAATATCCAAAGAAAATCTGGATAAAATCTTTACGCCTTTCTTTACCACGAAACCTATAGGGAAAGGGACAGGACTCGGGTTACCGCTGATTTATGGCATTGTAAAAATGCACAATGGACAAATTAACATCGAAACAAATGATAACCCCGAAACAGGCCCTACAGGCACCTGTTTTAAAATCAAAATACCAAGAAACAAAAATAAAACCTTATAAAATGACAACGACAGAAAAAAAAGTGGTTTTGATAGTCGATGATGATATCGATAGTTTGACACAATTGACCTTACACATGAAAAACATGGGTTTTGAAGTGGTTACAGGTGAAACACAAAAAGAAGGGGAGGACTTAATCAATAAAATGAGACCCGACCTGGCCATCTTTGACCTGATGATGGACAATAAAGACAGTGGTTTCATTCTTAGCTATAAAATAAAAAGGAAATATCCCGATGTGCCTGTAATTATTGCCACAGCCGTTACCGCTGAAACAGGACTGATGTTTGGATTGAACTCTGATGAAGATAAACAATGGATAAAAGCCGACCTCTATCTCGAAAAAGGTATCCGTTACGACCAGTTGCAGGTACAGGTAAAAAAATTATTAAAACTCTAAAAAATCCTTATGGCAGTCCTCAAAGTATTGATAGTTGATGATGAGGTAGGAATACGTTCCGGCCTGACGAGAATTCTGAAGAACTTCTCGGTTGATTTTCCTTTTATTGAAGAGGCCTTTACTTTCGAAACCATTGAAGTGGGTACTGGCGAAGAGGCATTGACTTATCTGGATTCTACCCCGATAGATATCGTTTTGCTTGATAACAAACTTCCTGGAATTCATGGAATAGAGGTGCTGGAGTACATCAATAATAAGGGTATTGACACGAACGTAATGATGATTACTTCATATGCTTCGCTCGACCTGGCCATCAAAGCTACCAATAACGGAGCCTATAATTTTGTTCCCAAGCCATTTACTCCACAGGAACTGAAAACGGCCATGGAGGGTATAACCAAACACCTCTACCTGAGCCGGATGACCAAAACCCTGAACGAGGAAAGCAAACAGGTGCGGTTTCAATTCTTATCGGTGTTGTCGCACGAACTCAAATCGCCAATCAACGCCATCGAAGGCTATCTGCGCATAATGCAGGACAAACAGGTGGGTACCGACCTTAATGATTACGAACAGATGATAGAACGTTCCTTGGAACGTATCAGAGGCATGCGTTCCCTTATTATGGATATGCTCGACCTTACCAAACTTGAAAACGGTAAAAAGAAACGGGAAATTACCAAAGTGGATGTTGTGCAAATAGCACAAATAGCTATCGATACTATAAGTCCTCTGGCAGCCCAGAAAAATGTTAAAGTTTTTCTTGATTCCAACCAGTCTAACATATACATGAATGCCGACGCCAACGAGATGGAAATAATTTTTAACAACCTTATTTCTAACGCCGTCAAATACAACAAAACCAACGGAACGGTGGAAATTAAAATAGCTACCGATGACAATAAGGTGTCTATTGCAGTTTCCGATACTGGCATTGGAATGTCGGAAGATGATATCGCAAAATTATTCCAGGATTTTTCACGAATCAAAAACGAAAAAACTAAAGGTATCAGCGGCAGTGGACTCGGACTTTCGATTTTGAAAAAAACCGTTGAAGATTTTTATCATGGAACGGTAACTGTGAAAAGTACACCTGATGTTGGAAGCACCTTCACTGTTGAAATTCCTAAAAACTATTAATAAATTTTACAGAAAACGAGGTACAAATGAAATTTACTCCAGAGAAATACAATATTCCTGATGTCCCCATGCAGCCATTTATCGACGCTGAAGAAATTGAGGGGTATCTAAATAATGCCGTATCCACAAAAGAATCAGTCAGGGCTGTCATAGCAAAATCCTTATCAAAAAAACGTCTGTCGCTGGCCGAAACTGCCATTCTGATTAAGACTACCGACCCTGAACTTGTTGAAGAGATAAAAAATGGAGCCAGGCAACTGAAAAAATTGGTGTATGGCAACAGGATAGTGCTGTTTGCGCCTCTGTACATCGGAAATAAATGTGCAAACAACTGCACCTATTGTGGTTTCAGAGCTTCTAATACCGCTGCTAAAAGGGTAACCCTCACCGACGAAGAGATTGTTAATGAGGTGAAATCCCTCGAAGATAATGGACAAAAGAGATTAATTCTGGTTTATGGCGAACATGCACAATACAATCCGGAATTCATTGCCCATACCGTCCGTCTTGCCTATTCTGTTAAGAAAAATAATGGCGAAATAAGGCGTGTGAACATCAATGCTGCACCACTGGATATAGAAGGTTTTAAGGTTGTAAAAGAAGCAGGCATTGGTACCTTTCAGGTTTTTCAGGAAACATATCATCCCGAAGCCTATAAAACATACCATCTCAGGGGTAAAAAAGCTGATTACGGATACCGTCTTACCTCGCTAGACCGTGCTCAGGAAGCCGGTCTTGATGATGTCGGCATCGGCGCACTTTTTGGATTATACGACTGGCGTTTTGAGGTAATGGGACTCGTGCGTCATACCAACCATCTCGAAGCATGCTATAATGTTGGCCCCCATACCATTTCATTTCCACGGATTAAAGATGCTTCTATGCTCAGCATGGGCGACAAATATTTTGTGAACGACGACGATTTCGCAAAACTGGTGGCCATACTGCGTCTTGCTGTGCCATACACCGGCATGATATTAACCGCACGCGAACCCGTGGCGCTGCGCAACGAAGTTATACAATTCGGGGTGTCGCAAATTGATGGAGGCACTAAACTGGAGCTTGGCAGCTACGCTGAATCAGAACATGTGGAACAAGACCTGAACAGAGGCCAGTTCCGAATCAACGATAGCCGATCCCTGAGTGAGATTATCTCGGAACTGCTCGATCAGGAAATGCTGCCTTCATTTTGTACTGCTTGTTATCGGCTGGGAAGAACAGGCGAACATTTTATGGAATTTTCGGTTCCCGGCTTTATAAAACGCTTTTGCACCCCTAATGCCATACTTACCCTGGCCGAGTACCTGATGGATTACGGCAATGAACTAAACAGAGAAAAAGGCTGGAAGCTCATCGAAAAAGAGCTCCAGGCAATGGGGGATGAGAAAAATGTTGCCGAAATAAGAAATAGAATAGAACTTATTAAAAACGGAAACAGAGATCTGTATTTCTAAATATCAAGAAAAACAGCAGCAGCCAGTTTAATTGAAATATGTCTGCAAATTGTGATGCAGATTGCGCAGAATCGGTGTAATTATATAAGTAGAAAATAACCATTATTATGAGCAAGGGAAGGGATTTGAAACCACAAATAGGTATCTTTGGCAGACGTAACAACGGCAAGAGCTCATTGATAAATTTGCTCGTTGGGCAGGAGGTGGCTATTGTGTCGGAACAGCC
>JAGNBV010000006.1 GCA_018004645.1 Bacteroidales bacterium | reverse complement strand
AAAAAGTTCATCGAGATCGAAAAGGTTATCGGCAAGAAAAATCCCCGGTTGCTGAAACTTTTGCCCGGGTTTGTCATTCGTTATATAAAGCGGATAATTCATCAGGACGAGATTAACGATTTTATTGAGCGCAACGGCAATGTGTACGGGCTGGAGTTTATCGACCGGATTGTCAAAGAGTTTATTAAAGAACTAAATACTAACGGAATAGAAAACATTCCTGCTGACAGGCGGATACTGATTGCGTCAAACCATCCGCTGGGAGGGCTCGATGGGGTGGCATTGATGCATGTAGCCGGAAAAATTCGTCCGGATATCCTTTTTCCGGTTAACGACCTGCTAATGAACCTGGAAAACATAAAAAATCTTTTTATTCCCATCAACAAGCATGGCAGCAACGCCCAGAATCTTAAAATAATTAATGATACGTTTGCCTCGGATGTCAGTGTGCTGTATTTCCCTGCCGGCCTGTGTTCGCGAAAACACGCTCATGGGATTATTCAGGACCTGGAGTGGAAAAAAACTTTTATTTCATATGCCCGTAAGTATCAGCGTGATATCATCCCCGCCTATATCGACGGCAGAAATTCAAATTTTTTCTATAACCTGGCACGCCTCAGGGGCAAGTTGGGTGTGAAAGCCAATATCGAGATGTTTTACCTTGTGGATGAAATGTACAAGCAAAAAAACAAAACCATCAATATTACCTTTGGCAACCCCATTCCTTACCAGCTTTTTGATAAGAGCCACACCGACCAGCAATGGGCGCTAAAGGTCAAAGAACATGTTTATAAACTGGAATCGTCACACGATGCCGAATTTTTAAAATAGAATTATGGAAAATATTATTGCTCCTGTGTCAAAATCAGTTCTGGAAAAAGAACTTTCAGACAAATATTTTTTTCGCAAAACCAATTTTGGAAATAATCATATTTATATCGTCAATGCGCATAACGCCCCCAATGTCATGCAAGAGATCGGTCGCCTGCGTGAAATTACCTTTCGTGATGCCGGCGGCGGAACGGGTAAGTCTGTTGATATCGATGAATACGACATTTGTGAGAGTCCTTATGAACAAATGATAGTGTGGAATCCTGCCGATATGGAAATTGTGGGCGGCTATCGTTTTATTGAGTGTGCCAAAGCGCTACATACCGCCGATGGGCTTCCCTATATTGCCACCACCGAATTGTTTAGTTTTTCGGAACGTTTTCTTAAAGAGTTTTTGCCGCATACCATCGAGTTGGGTCGTTCTTTTGTACAGCCCGGGTATCAACCTTTGGTAAACAGTCGCAAAGGAATGTTTTCGCTGGAAAACCTTTGGGATGGCATTGGCGGCTTGCTGATAGAAATGGCGCATATTAAATATTTTTTCGGCAAGGTTACCATGTATCCTCATTTTAATCAACGGGCGCGTGATATTATCATGTATTTTCTTTTTAAGTATTTTCCTGATAAAGATAATCTGGTAAAGCCCATCACCCCGCTGGAGATAAAAACCGACTTGAAAGAGCTGGAGCCTATTTTTAACGGAGGAAATTATGGCGCTGATTATAAGATGCTTATTCAAACCCTGCGTGAACTTAACGAAAATATTCCTCCTTTAGTGAAGGCATACATGAACCTAACTTCCACCATGCGTAGTTTCGGAACGGCTATCAATCCTGGTTTTGGCAGTGTTCAGGAAACGGGTATCCTGGTTACGGTGGAGGATATTTATGAGAACAGAAAGGAACGGCATATTTCCTCATTCCGGAAATAGTAATAAAATGGTGATAAAATCAGCCAGATATATTTCCAGTTGTGTTGACCTGAAAAAATGTCCTGTGCCGGCACTACCCGAATATGCTTTTATTGGACGGTCCAATGTTGGCAAATCTTCACTGATTAATATGCTCACGGGCGTCAAAGGCTTAGCCAAAGTTTCCGCGAGCCCGGGCAAGACCAGGGTCATCAATCATTTTCTTATCAACGAAGAATGGTACTTAGTGGATCTACCGGGATATGGTTTTGCAAAGATCTCAAAAGAGTTAAAAAAAGAATGGGAGAAGATGATTTCGCATTATCTTACCCGGCGGCGAAACCTGATATGTACCTTTGTGCTGGTTGATATCCGGGTGCCGGTGCAACAAAAAGATTTGGATTTCATAAATAACATGGGCGAATCGCAATTGCCTTTTGTAATAGTAATGACAAAGGCGGATAAGGTTTCGAAGCAGGAAGGAATTAAAACGCTTTCGGCATGGAAAAGAGCACTTTCTGAAAATTGGAATGAATGTCCCCAGATGCTAGTTACCTCGGCCGGAACAGGCCAGGGACGTGATGAAATTCTGGATTTTATCCATAAGAACAACAAATTTTTTGTTGCAACGGCATTGAAATAGATAGGTTGGTAATTGGTATAAAATCCTTCGCTGCAGGGATTTGGCGTTGCTGTCTATGGGTTAAGTTCCTGTCCTGTTTTTTTGTTTTCGCCCGGGGTTTCTTTCTTTTTCTTGGGTGTCATAACAAAGCCTTTAACCACTTTTGGTTCGGGTTGTTTTGGCTGTTTTACTTCTTCGGGAGCTTTTCCTTTGATATACGTCTTGGTTTCGGCAACTGTACCGTTGGCATAATAGTAAATCCATTCACCTTCTCGCAGGCCGTATTTGTATGCTCCTTTGGCCCTTAACGTACCTTTTGAGTTATAATTAGCCCACACTCCTTCGCGTTTGCCGCTTTGGTATTCCCCTTCGCTTTTTTTCTCTCCGTTGACGGTATAATAGGTGGTCCACTTTCCCGATTTTCGGCCGTTAACATATTGTCCTTCTGAAATAATGGTGCCTTTGATGTCGTATCGTTTGTATTCTCCGTCGCGACGGCCGTTGAAATAGTTTGATTCTTCAATCACTGCTCCTGTGGCTGAAGAGTGTCGTATGCAGGGCCCGTGTTTTACATCATTCTGAAATGATATTTCCATCACCAGGGTTTTATCGCGGGTATAATACTTCCACAAACCCTGTTTGCGACCCAATTCGTCAATGGTGTTACGGTGCTTATCCGAAATCGGCTGGTACTGTGGCTTTATCAATGTCTCTTTTTGAGAAAAAAGATAAAGAGGCGCCAACAATAATAGCATACAAAGTGTATAAGTAAAATTATTTTTCACCGGCCATCAGTTTACTTCAAAGATATTAAAAAAATGAAAAAAAACCTAACTTTTTTGTTTATACGTATAGAACACAAAAAAGTTTTAGAGGCTGTCTCAAAACGCATTTTTTTTGATATTCTTCACTCAGTGGCTCTCTGTGAACCGCAATAGCGGTCTCTGTGAATCTCATGTAATAATAAATTAAAGAATCACACAGAGTGCCACGGAGAACACACAGACCTGCCTGCCGGCGAGGCAGGGGCACACAGAATACTTTTGAGACAGCCTCTAAGAATTTATAATTGAACAGTAGGATTTTAGCACATCATTTTTTGCCGGCTATTTTTTCAAAGGATACTTATCGTCCATATATACCCAGAACAATGGCTTGTATCCTTTTATTTCGCCGCTATCAGCATAAAGGGTCAGGGCAGGAGCTACACCGACAACCTTTTTTTCAATGATAAAGTTTTTTTCATCAAAGTACCACTCTTCTAAAAAAGTCACCCTGTGAATATCCTTCCGGTCGAGTTTGGTGTTTATTACCGTGTCAACCTCGTCGAAAGGGGCTACGGGACGCGTGTACAGTACTGTGTCGTACCGGTTGAATATGACTTCTACTTCACTTTTAGTCAACGGGGTATTGTTGATGTAATCATATGCTTTTACTTTGCCCGACAGGGCGGCATCAACAATGATATTTATGAACTGTTCGCGTTTGGGGCCTTCCATGTTTTCGCACCACCAGTCGGTATCTTCGTCGTAAGGACTTTTGATAAAAACTGGATACTGGATACGTTCAGTCAGGGTTATTTTATTTTCAGAATTTTTTTTGTTGTTACAAGCCGTGAACGATACTAACAATCCAAAAATACATAAGAATAATACTGATTGTTTTATATGATATTTAAAAAGCATTTATGTAGAGTATTGAAATAAAACAAAAGTCATTGCTGTAAAATCTCGCTTCCTTCAAAAAGTTTGCTGATGATGTCTTTGTATTTATTGTTGATATAGGCGCGTTTGATTTTCAGGGTAGGAGTGAGTTCTCCTGACCAGACAGACCATTCGGAATCCATGATTTCCCACCGGCGTATTTGTTCGGTTTCGCCAAAAAATGAATTGTAATGGGCAATAATTTTCTTGTATTTGTTTTTTACGTCAGGATGGTTGATCATTTCGGGGTTGGTGGTGTACACCAATCCTTTGTTTTCGCACCATGATTTCAGGTCGTTGAAATCAGGCACTATGAGGGCAGCAGCATATTTCTGATTTTCGCCCAGCACTATCATAGTATCAATCAGCGGCGATTCGGAAAATTTTGCTTCTATCTGGCCTGGGTTTACATATTTTCCGAACGAGGTTTTGAAGATTTCTTTTTTTCGTCCGGTGATGGTCAGTTGACCGGTGGGTTCTATCCTTCCCAGATCGCCGGTATGAAACCAGCCTTGTTCGTCAATCACTTCTTTTGTCAGGGCTTCGTCTTTATAATATCCTTTCATCAATCCCGGGCCTTTAGTCAATATTTCGCCATCTTCGGCTATTTTCACCTGCACGCCACGTAAGGGTTTCCCAACGGTTCCAAATCGTACGCCATCTTTATCAACGAAGCTGCTAACAGCTATTACAGGCGATGTTTCCGTCAGCCCGTAACCTTCATGAACATTGATACCGGCAGCCCAAAAAATCCTTGCCAGCCGTGGCTGTAAAGCGGCTCCTCCGGAAACCAGCAATTTGATGTTGCCTCCGAAAACCGCTCTCCATTTACTAAAAATAAGTATATTGGCAATCTTTAGTTTGAACTCATACCACCAGCCATTGGCCTTGTCCAGTTCGTAATTCAAACCCAGGTCAACGGCCCAGAAAAACAACTTTTTCTTAAATCCGGTCAGCTTGCGGCCGGTTTTTATAATACGGTCGAATATTTTTTCGATCAGGCGCGGGACACAGGACATGATGGCGGGTTTTACCTCTTTCATGTTATCAACAATGGTCCCCAGGTTTTCAGCATAGTAAATGGACAATCCCATATACTGATAAAGATAATTCAGCATACGTTCGTAGATATGACATAACGGCAAAAAACTCAAGGCGTTGTCGCTGGGGCCTATGGGCGGAATGTACGACACGGCCATAAAATTACTGATGAGATTGGCATGGGTTAACATTACTCCTTTGGGGATACCTGTAGTGCCCGAGGTGTAAATCATTGTGGCCACATCGTCGGTGGTTATTGATTTTTTTATTGCAGCCAGTTTTTCTTTTGCCGGATGTTCAAAACCCAGCTTGATCAATTCGTTGAGGTGTTTAAATCCGTAAATGTTTTTGAAGGTATAGATGCCTTTAAGCGAAGGTACATCGGGCAGGATGTTGGAAATTTTTTTAAACAGGTCTTCTCCGGCCAGAAAAACATATTTAATCTCAGCATGGTTAAAAATATGCTTATAGTCTGCTTCGCTGATGTTGGGGTAGATGGGAACGTGTATGGCTCCGACCTGCAAAATGCCCATATCAAGAAAGTTCCATTCCGGCCTGTTATGCGTAATGGTGGCTATGGTATCACCTTTTTGTATTCCAAGATGCAGGAATCCAAAGCTGATGTAGTTTGCTATTTCTTTGTATTGGTTTGAACTGTAACGTACCCATTCTCCTTCTTCTTTTCCCGCCAATGCGTCGGATTTGGGGAATTTTTCTTCGTACCTGTCGAGCAGATCAAAAATGCGTGTTATCTCCATGTTTTAATAAGTTTGTTTTTAAAAAAAGAAAACAAAGGTATCAAAAACTTAAACAAGTGTTTAAATATTTTTTCAACAATCAGAAAAGCGTTATATGCCAGCTATTTACGCGCGGTGTGCACGGTGTTGGCCTGGGCGGTAGGGGTGATAATCATATCGTTGATATTGACATGGGGAGGAAGTGAAGCCGCGTAAAATATTATGGAGGCAATATCGTTGCCTTTTAATGGCTTAAAGCCTTCATAGGTTTTCCGGGCAGCGTCCTGGTCGCCTTTGTACCTAACTAAAGAAAACTCCGTTTCTGTAGCTCCCGGGGCTATCTGGGTGACTTTTATATTGTGTTTCAGCAGGTCGATACGCATTGACCTGGTCAGTGAATCCACGGCAGCTTTGGTGGCGCAATATACATTTCCGTTGATATACGGTTCTTTACCGGCAATAGATCCTACGTTGATAATATGTCCTTTTTGGCGTGCTATCATCAAAGGAATTACAAATTTCGAAACATATAACAGTCCCTTGAGGTTGGTGTCAATCATTTCGTCCCAATCCTGCGTATCTCCGTCCTGAATCAGGTTAAACCCCCGTGCCAAACCGGCATTGTTTATCAGGATGTCAATATTTTTCCATTTTTCGGGAAGCTGGCCAAGTGCCTTTTCGGTTTCATTTTTGTTGCGGACATCAAAATTAAGAGGCAGGACACTGACGTTATATTTTTCAGGAAAACTTTTGCTGATCTTTAGCAAGCGTTCATTACGCCGTCCGGTGATGATGAGGTCGTAACCGTGCATGGCGAAAATTTCGGCACAGGCAAGGCCTATTCCACTGGTAGCGCCGGTGATCATTACAATTTTTTTTGTCTTTTCCATTGGATAGAATTTATTAATGCTTATTAGTAACTGTTTTGAATTTGTATAATTAGTCATTATTTACGGTCAGGCTGAGCCGATTATTCTCATCCGATAGATCCTACCTGTAGGCAAAACAGGGAGGATAATCGTGTCCCTGCCTGCCGAAGTGTCCGGCACGCAGGCAGGGAAGTCGACCGTAGCAGCCACTCTTCGACACTGACAAATACTTCAACAAAAGTATTTGTCCGGCTCTGAGTAACTTTAGAGAATAAAAATTTCATTTTAATGATTTATTTTATAAAAATCAAAACAGCTTCATAAAGTATGGGTCAATCAATTAATTTTTTCAATGATGGAAACTTTTCTGCAACCTTGCGGCTGTTCAACAGCATGAAAAGTAAAATCATCAGAAATGGCATGGCCGGAACCTTGTAACGTACCATGGCACCGATAACCGGCGTGGTAAGACCAGTGAGAATATACAAGGCGGTAAAAAACAGCAAACAAAAAATAAATACTGATTTGTGGGCAATTTTTCCTGAGGAAAAAATCAGGCAGACGATTATCACCGCAAAAATAAACAGGTTTTCGATGGCGGCAAAAAGTATTATCAGCGAGTTGGCTTCAAAAATATAAGGCCTGACCAGGGTGTTATAGAATGCACCGGGGGTGTGTATGAGGACATCGGACACCGTAGGCTGTAGCAAATCCTCACTGATGAGGCTGCCCGAATGGGTGGCCTGCGCCAGTCCGACAAAGTCGTTTTGTTTCATTGCGAGGATCTGAAGCATATTCAGTCCGGGGAAAATATAATGGATCGTCAGTCCGGCAATAATGCATACTACTGCCATGGAGGCGTACTTCAGCGCAGCTAACTTGTCGGAGGTCAGCCGGCACCATACATGAATTATGGTCAGCGGTATGATGATCATGAATATGTAGTATTTGATATACATGAGCAGCACCAACGAAAACACCAGGAACAATGTGTTCAGCAAAAAATGTTTTTTTTGAAGCAACTGACTGGTCGAAAAAAGCATCATGCCGATACCAAAAATCAAAATGGCTTCCTTGAGCACTCCTGAACTCCAAAAAACAACTGAAGGAATCAGAAATACAGCCAGAAACAACAAGCGTTTTTTGTGTTGCATGTAAGGAACAAAAAATTTGTACAAAGCTACCAGGCCGACCAATGAAATAAAACACATAAAAACCGTGTGGACATTGTAAAAACCAAAGGAGAACAGACGAATCAGGGCGTTGATGCGGATAATCGTATGGCTGTCGTTGTATATATTGCTTTCGTATTGCCGGTACCAGTTGTTCATCTGGTAGTAATACTGGTCGAAGTACGGAGAATCGTTTCCGATACTGAAAATCATACGGAAAAAATCTTCGGGTTTATCCCAAAGCGCGTCATACATTATTTTGCTGTCGTCAAAATATTTGAAAATATCAGCAGTAGCCCTGTCGGTGTAATAATAGGTATATAAAAAAAACATGCCGATACCGGCGAGGATTTTCATAATAAAAACCCCGCTGACCACCCTGGCTGAAAATCCTTCAATACGAAAGAATTTTAATTTGTAGATCAACAGGATAAAGATAACAGCATATAATACTGTCAGCAGCGTTTCCAAAAATATGTTCAAATTATATTTTTTATAGTGCAAAGATAAAATATATATTAAGTGCACAAACAAATTTCGACATACTGAAATTGTTTATGGACTCATTTCTGGCTATTGGTATGAATGAATATAGTTTGTGATTCTTAAAACAGAAAAATGTAGTAAAAACTGTGGTTTCATATAACAGGGATAAAATGAAAAAGATAATAAAAATGGTTCATAAAACTTAGTTAAAGTATTGAATACAAATGATAAGTTCCGATAAATTGAACTTTAAATTAGGATGAGTAGTCGAAAAGTATGGATAATAGTATAATATCATTATAGTTATTTAACAAAATATCAGTTATTTTTCTTGTAAAATAAATGTAAAAATATTATATTTGTATGAAATACAGTTCTTTGAATAATTATTCGTAATGCTGATGTCAAGTCAAATATTTTAAAAACCCAGATTATGAAACTAGAAAAATTGATTGCTATTTGTTTAATAATAGTTATTTGCATACTTAATTCTGGTTTTAGCAGTGCTCAAAAAAGGCCTAAAGAACAAGTTATAAAGTGGGGAATAAATGACAATGCGGCATATATTGTCAGGCCGGAAAACCCTGTGGGCGACGATCCTTCTGTTTCCGGAGCCAATTGCAGAAGCCAGGGAAGTTGCACACCCGGACAATTTCTTTGGGAACAGGAAATCAAACGTGATTTAGGCACATTGGGTGGAGTTCAAGGCGATTGTTGTATTCCTCCATCAGCATGGGCCCGAGAACCATTGTTTCCAAAGGATTGTGAAACCAAAGAGTTTGGGATATTTCATGGGTTGGGTGACAGGCCGGAAAACATTAATAAGCCCAACATTGCAGGGCCTGCCGGGCTTATGGTGAATGCCTATTCGGGAGGTTTGTTTTACCAGCGTCAGGACTTGATGATCCCGGGTAATGGTTTTTCCCTCGACATGACTTTCTCATACAACAGTACAGCCACTGCTCTCGACTTTGGCTATGGGCCGGGCTGGACTATGTTGTATAATATGATTTGCAAACCGGAGGGCGCTAATGTGGTAATCCGCCGCGAGGACGGGAGAAAGGATATCTATGTTTTTGATATGGGACACTTTGTATCACCTAAAGGTATTTTTGACAGCCTGGCTGAATATATGCCCGGGAAATTCCGGCTTACAACAAAATATGGCATAAATTATTATTTTGATGATTTTTCACATCACCGGCTCACCAGGATGACCGATCCCAATAACAACGAACTGTTTATCTCCTACACAGACTCTCTCCCCACAGCAATAACCGATGCATCAGGTCGAAGCATATATCTGGGTTTTGTTAATGGTCATCTCGCTGAAATATTTGATCCCAACAACGCGCCTCCCCGCCATTTTAACTATGTTTATGATACAAATTGGAACCCTGTTGCCGTCATCGGGCCTGAAGGCGATACCATTCAGTATTTTTATGATCAGGCACGCAGCATGACCATGCTGAAGGACCAACTTGGCAATGAGTTTGTTGTCAATTATATTAATTGCTCTCAGGTCGAAAGCATAGTATCCTCTATGTCTGACATGCATATCAGTTATGATGCAGCGACTATTACCACTACGGTTAATGAGTTGGTTGATACCGTATTACAATCCACCATGTTTCGTTTTGACACCAATGGAAATTTGCGTGAAAAGGCCGGCGGTTGTTGTGGGTATCACCAATACTATGATTATGATGCTCTGAATAATCTGCAGTACCTGACTGATGCGAACGGCAATGTTTACCAGTTTGTGTTCGGCGCCAAAGGCGCACTTGTTCAGTTGGTTTATCCGACCGGAGCCTCCATGTCGTGGATTTATGGCACATTTAACCGGGTGGTCAGTTATACGGATCCTAACGGCAATGTATATAATGCCATTTACGATGTATTCGGCAACCTGCTGACTTTTATCAAACCGCTGGGGATTATTGAACAGTTTACCTACGATCCGGCTGGAAATGTGGTGTCTCATATGGATGGCAGAGGCATCGTAACTCAATATAATCGAAATTCAAATGGCTATGTAATACAGATACTTTATGCCGATGGCACTGCAAAATCATACACCTGGGATAATGCCGGAAACAAACTCAGTTACACGGATGGCAATAACAATACCACGGGTTATTTGTACGATATGTATGGCCGGCTTATTTACCGGTTGGATGCCATGAATTTTCCTACATTTTTTACTTACAATACCCGTGGCGATCTTATCACAGAAACTAATGCACTCGGACAGGCAACTACCTGGAACTACGATGTATTGGGCAATATCACAGGCCTGACTACCGCGGCAGGCACTTCTTTGTGGACTTACGACGCTGTGGGCAATGTGCGTGCATACACTGATAACAATGGAAATACCCGCAGGTATTTTTATAATGCGCAAAACCTGGCAGTGGCTGAAACCGATCCGATGAATAATACGAGGTTTTTTACCTATGATGCTAATGGGAATATGTTAGGCAGGTCAGATTTCAGCGGCAACCTGAAAAGTTATTCCTACGATGCATTGAACCGGCTGACACAGGTTGCTGATGCCCTGTCAAACAATACATTCCTCACTTATGATAATAACGGCAATATCACTTCTTTAATCGATGCCAAGGGTAATACAACCTCTTTTGTTTATGATGGACTCGACCGGCTTACACAAGTGCAACAGCCTATAGGAGTGATAAATTATTCCTATGATGCCAATGATAATAATACCACCGTGGTAGATCCGCTCGGAAATACAACCACAAGTTTTTTCAATAACAGGGACAGGATATCAAGTATTACCGATGCCATGGGCAATTCAACCGCTTTTGTTTATGATAACGAAGGCAATATTGTTACCACCACAGATCGTAACGGGCTAATTACAAATTTTGCTTATGATGCGCTGTACCGAAATACCTCTGTAACCAATCCTGCCGGAGAAACATCCACATATGTCTATGATGCTGCCGGAAACTTAGTTACTGTCAGTCTGCCTGGCGGTAATGTATATTCCTACAACTATGATGCTGTCCATCGTCTGCTGTCCGTTGCTGATAACCTCGGCATTCT
Organism: Bacteroidales bacterium; assembly: GCA_018004645.1. GTDB lineage: Bacteria > Bacteroidota > Bacteroidia > Bacteroidales > CAIWKO01 > CAIWKO01. Next base: position 49,384 of record JAGNBV010000006.1, on the reverse strand, counting down.
TTCGTCATACACTTACGATGCCAATTCGAATCAATTGACCTTTACAGATGCGGGAGGTCACCTTACTGTTTATTCTTATGATGTCCTCAACAGGTTGACACAGAACATGGATCCCATGGGAAAGGCAACCCTGTATGGATATGATAACAATTCGAATCTCACCACTATAGTGGATCGTAACCTTGGATTGACCACGCACTCTTATGATGTCCTGGGGAGGGAAACCGGCATTACTTATCCTGCCGGTAACAGCGTTACATATACCTATGATGCTGTTGGAAACATCAGTACAGCCACGGATGCCAATGCAAACACTACCCTCTATTCTTATGATGCTAATAATAACCTGTTGGCAGAAACCTTTGCTGATGGTACCGCAAAATTATACACTTATAATGCAGCAGATAAGATTACTTCACGAACTGATAATGCTATGGCAACAACCACTTATTCCTGGGATGTGCTACACAGGCTTACCGGCAGGAATTATCCGGGGACAAACGACGACACGTATACATACGACAATGAAGGCAGAATGCTTACTGCGAATAATAACAATGGCGGCATAACATGGACCTGGGATAACGCCGGCCGTATGTTGAGCGAAAACCTGAACGGAAAAACGACAACATATGCCTATAATATTCCCACAAATAAGCGATACATTACCTATCCCGGAGGGCGGTTGATTGAGGAGACCTATGATGTCAGGCAGCGGCTTTCTCTTGTTAAGGAGGGATCCGTCAACCTGGCTTCTTATTTTCATGATGCTGGGAACCGTATTGTGACCCGAACATACAGTAATGGTGCTGTCGCCTCATACACATACAACAATAATGATTGGGTAACAACTCTGACACATAATTCGGGGGGAACAATGATTCCCAACATTGCGGGATTTTCATACGCTTTTGATAATGAGGGCAATATACTCTCTGCCCAGAAACAACATCGTACAACCAACTCGGAATTATACACCTTTGATTCCGACAACCGGCTTGTATCATTCAAAGAAGGGACCTATTCCGGCGGAGACATTCCTTTACCGCTGACCCAGACTCAGTTTGTTTATGATGGCGCTCAGAACAGAACTACTGTTGTGAAGGATGGTATCATCACCACCTACACATCAAATTTGCTGAACGAATATACCGCTATTGGTACCGGAATTCCAGTGAATCCCACCTACGATGCTAATGGTAATATGCTTACTGATGGCAACCATACGTATACTTACGATTACGAAAACCGGTTGCTAACTGTGGATGCAGGAACAACAGCCGCCTATAGATATGATGCGCTCGGAAGACGGGTGCAGAAAGCAACACCGGCAGGTACGGCAAATTATTATTTTGACAGGAAAAAGGTAATCGAAGAACGCAACGCCGGCAATGTGGTGCAGGCAACCTACGTCTATGGAACACAACTGGATGATATCCTGCAAATGAGACGTAGTAGTGTGGATTATTTTTATCATCAGAATGTGCTGGGCTCTGTGACGGCCGTTACCGACGCTGCCGGAAGCATTGTGGAGCGCTACGAATACGATGGTTATGGTAACCCCTCCATATACGATGCCTCTTATATGCCAAGAGCGGCAACTGCCGTTGGTAATGCATATATGTTTACCGGCAGGGAATACGACGTGGAAACAGGATATTATTATTTCAGGGCACGTACCTATAATCCCCTCTGGGGAAGATTTCAGCAACGGGATCCTGTAGGTATATGGCTTGATGAGGTTAATGCAGGTAATGGATACGGATATGTAGGCAATAACCCGGTAATCCGGATTGATCCCACAGGTGAGTGGTTGCCCCTGATCGGGGTAATAATAGCCGGAGCAGCTCTTGTTGTAGCGGTAGTTGATCTTGTGTATGAGCCGCCTGCCAGTTGTGTGGAAGGACAAATTAACCCAATTCGTGAATATAAAGAAAAATGTTGGGTGAAAAGGAAAGTGTCGGAACAATCCACCACCTACAAGGAAGAAAAGAATGCGGAAGGTGAAATTGTAAAAGTACCTAAAGTAACCACAAAAACAAAAGAAGTAAAAGTATGGGGAACCCGTACAGTATGGGAACGCCAGAAATGTGTGAGGGGGAAATGGGTTGATGATACAAAAAAAGGTCATTGTGTCATAAAATAATTTTAAAAAACCGGACATGAGAAAAATAAAATTTGAACCTCGTAAATCTCTGGATGTAAGTATTCATCTGTGGGTGGAAATATTCTGCACAATATTTCTTTTTGCAATACTTAGTTTTAGAATCCCTGCTCAGAATTCCGGGTGCTGCAACTTTGCCGTCGGGTACCAGGTTTCCGGCTATGCCCAGATAAGCCCGGAAACATTTGCACAACCCACGCAGGTGATGTTGACAGCCGGTGGTACACAGTCTGTAATCGTTAATACTCCGCTAACGCCCACCACCTATGCAGTTACGGGGGCCACTTCGGTTACTGTGTCGGGCCTGCCGCCAGGTGTCTCCTTTACATGGATTTCCAATGTGGTTACCATTGCTGGTACTCCAACGGTTTCCGGCTTGTTTGATTATTTGCTTACCGCTTATGGGCTTTGCGAAACAGCAACGGAAACAGGGACTATCATGGTGATAACCGGTCTGGAATATGATATTTCCGGTAAAACAAGTTATTTAAACAAAGCCATTGCAGGCAACCCGGCCCCGAATGTTCCCACTTACGATCCGCTCAAATACAATATTGATAATGTCATAGTTATTCTGAAAACTTTTCCGGCAGGAACGGAACTGGCAAGGGATACGGGTAATGCCTTGGGAATATTTGAATTTACTGATATTCCAGACGGTAATTATATGTTATCATTCGATAAATATACCGCCGATACCATGCAGTTGTGCAATGGGATAAATGCTATTGATGTGGCTATGGTAAAATACCTGATTGGCCATGATACCCTGATTGACCCATCCCTGAGTTATTCTGCAAAACATAAAATAGCGGCCGATGTTGACAATAATGATATTATTAATGCCATTGATGTAGGCCGGATTAAGGCAAAAATAGGGTTGCCGGGTAATGTGGCAGGTAATTTTCCCAAAGGCAACTGGCCAGCGATGGACACTTTAATAACCATAGCTGGCGCTAATGTAACCCTTACCCTGAAAACAGTGGGATACGGAGATTACGATGCTTCTGCAACAGGGTACAAGGATTCGCTTACAGACTGGGCTTCAGCAAAGCAAAATGCCGCTGAAAACATCATTGTAAAATCTGATAAAACGTTATTGATGAACACATCACAAGCCATTTTTGAAATTCCTTTGTGGATTAGCGAAAATGTAAATGATTTTTCCGCGCTGGGTCTGGAGTTGAGTTACCCCAATGATAGGTACAAACTTGTCAGTGCCGTGATGCCAAAAACAGGTAAAAATGAAGGTGCTGTCAAGATAAATCCTGCTATAGAAGAGATTATTTCATCAAATAATGACCTGCTGGTAACAGATGTCGATGGAATAATCAGGGTGGTATATGCTACAACAGAATTTTTTGATTTGGCTGCACACGACGAAGTGCTTGTATTGGGCTTTTGTCCGCTTACAGAGCTACAACCCGGGTATTTGAATTTTGAGCTGTATGGCACTGGCGTCATCGGGAACCAGTATGGACAGGAAATGAATCACGCCTTTCTTTTTATGCCGGCAGTTTGGGTACAATCTGATAATATGGGCGCACAGCTTGAGTTTATGGCTTATCCGAATCCCTTCGGCCAGGAACTGACTCTGAAATTTTCAATTCCCGAAAAAGGCAGTGTTGTCTTGAGTGTTTATAACATGATGGGTGAACGGGTGGCATGCCCTGTAAGTAAGAGCTATGATGCGGGTAAACACACTGTCGTGTTTTCGCCGGACAACTTACCGAAAGGGCTTTATTCTTTTAAAATGGATTTTTCAGGGATGGAAAAATCTGAATCAAAGGTGCTGAAATTAATACATTGATTTACAAGCATTGGTGCTTACGCTACCTTTGTGTTTTGAGACATTGGCGCCAATAGTGCGATCCCTGAGAGTATTTTTCTTTGTGCAAAATGTCCGCCTACGGGTGGATGTCATGTGTTTTTGAGTTTTGCAGCGACAAAACTTTCTGAAAAAAAAACTCTATTGTATTTCGTTTCCATATTTTTTTACTTTTGTACTATTAGAAAAATACAGCGATGAAAAAAGATAAATCGGAAAGCAAGGTTAACCTTCATACGGCAGAACAACTCGGCCTCAATGCCGAAGAATTTGAAATGATAAAAAAGATCCTTGGACGGACGCCCAACTTTAACGAGTTAAGCGTTTATTCGGTCATGTGGTCGGAACACTGCTCCTATAAAAACTCGATATACTGGCTGAAGAAACTTCCGAAAGACGGCCCGCAGATGTTAGCCAAAGCCGGTGAAGAAAATGCCGGCATGGTGGATATCGGCGAGGGCAAGGCTTGTGTTTTCAAAATCGAGTCGCACAACCATCCGTCGGCAGTGGAGCCTTATCAGGGGGCAGCCACCGGCGTGGGCGGCATCAACCGCGACATTTTTACCATGGGCGCACGGCCTATTGCACAACTGAACTCGCTGCGGTTCGGCAACCTCGCACTCGATCGCACCAAACACCTGGTAAAAGGCGTGGTTAAAGGCATAGGCGACTACGGTAACGCATTTGGTGTGCCGGTGGTGGCCGGAGAAACCAACTTTGACGAATGTTATAATCAGAATATATTGGTCAACGCAATGTCGGTAGGTGTGGTGAAAACAGGCAATACCGCATCAGCCACATCCAAAGGTGTTGGCAACCCGATTTTCATTGTTGGCTCGTCTACAGGAAAAGACGGCATACATGGTGCAACATTTGCTTCGGAAGAAATCACCGAAAATTCTGCTGAAGACCTGCCTTCGGTACAGGTGGGTGACCCGTTTCAGGAAAAACTGCTGCTCGAAGCTTCGCTGGAACTGATAAAATCGGGTTGCGTAGTGGGCATGCAGGATATGGGCGCCGCCGGTATTGTTTGTTCGACCTCCGAAATGTCTGCCAAAGGCGAACATGGTATGGACATCAATCTGGATAAGGTTCCCTTGCGTCAAAAAAATATGAAACCATGGGAAATTCTGCTTTCCGAATCGCAGGAACGCATGCTGGTGGTGGTCGAGAAAGGAAAAGAAGAGGTGGCATTGAAGATTTTCGACAAGTGGGATCTGAATTGCGTGGAGATTGGCAAGGTTACCAAAGGTGGAATGCTAAACTATTACCAGCATGGCGAACTGGTGGCGCAAATTCCTGCCGAATCGCTGGTGTTGGGTGGTGGAGCCCCTGTGTACCAACGGGAACAAAAAGAACCGGATTATTACAAAAAAACAAAAAAATTCAACATCAATTCGATACCCGAACCGGCCGATTTGCGCCCGGTGGCCAAACAACTGCTTGCTAATCCGAATATCTGTTCAAAACGATGGGTATGGGAACAGTACGACAGCATGGTTGGTACAAAAAATATGTCCACTAACAAGCCGGCTGATGCGGCCGTGGTCAACCTGAAAGGCAGTAAAAAAGCCCTGGTAATGACTGTGGATTGCAATTCCCGCTATGTGTATGCCGATCCGCGCATAGGCACTGAAATTGCTGTGGCCGAAGCCGCCCGCAATATTGCCTGTGCCGGTGGAAAACCACTGGCTATTACCAATTGCCTGAATTTTGGCAATCCTTACAACCCCGGGGTATATTGGCAGTTTGTTCATGCCATAAAGGGAATGTCCAATGCGTGCAAAAAATTCGGCACACCCGTGACGGGTGGCAATGTGAGTTTCTACAACCAGTCGAATATCGGCGGCAATGTTGTGCCTGTATTTCCAACGCCGGTAATTGGGATGATAGGTTTGCTTAATGATAAGGATAATATGATGACCATGGATTTCAAGAGCAAAGGGGACCTGATTTATTTGCTGGGCGAAACCCGCAATGATATCAACTCGTCGCAATACCTTATCCATCATCATAAAGTGCAACTTTCGCCTCCACCATACTTTAACCTCGACAGGGAATTTGTTACCCAGTATGTGTTGTCGGAACTGATTAACAGCAAGATGATAAAATCGGCTCACGATGTTGCTGAAGGCGGCTTGTTTATAGCCTTATTTGAAGCTTCCATGCATAATGACCTGGGGTTTGATATTACCACTGATTGTGAAATACGCCCGGATGCCTTCCTCTTTGGTGAATCGCAGGGGCGTATCGTTGTGAGTGTGGACGAAGACGATGAAACAGATTTCATTGATTTTCTCGTTGATACAAAAGCCCCATTTACTTTATTAGGACATGTAACCAAAGGCGATATGCGCGTGGACGACGTTTCTTATTTTCATATAAAAGAAGCAAAATCCATTTATGATAATGCTCTTGAAAATCACCTGAAATAGAATCCGGTTCTTTTTGGGTGTTTTTTTTCGTTATAAAGAATAATAAATAAACATCTTATGTTTGAAAAACTCTTTAAACTTCAAAAATACCAAAGTAACATCAGAACCGAAGTATTGGCCGGCATCACCACTTTTGTTGCCGCCATGTACATCATCATAGTCAATCCGGCCATGGTGTCGGATACCGGAATGCCTTTCAGTGCAGTGCTCACAGGGACGGTGGTGCTAAGTGCTTTTTGTACCATCATGATGGGAATATATGCCAATAACCCGATACTGATTGCCCCCAGTATGGGACTGAATGCTTTTTTTACCTATTTTGTAGTAGCAGGCATGGGAGTTCCTGTCCCTGTGGCTCTTGGAGCATTGTTCTGGGCCGGTGTCGTGTTTTTTATTTTGAGTATTTTTAATATTCGTACAAAAATTGTGGAGGCTATTCCCAGGCAGATTCGTTTTGCTATCGCCGGCGGCATAGGACTGTTTATTGCGCTGCTCGGTTTTGTAAATGCCGGCTTTATTGTCGTTAAACCGCCGTTTATCGGGCTGGGGGAGATGAACAGCGTCACTTTGATTTTTGTTGGCGGCATAATCCTGATTTCAGCGCTCATGGTCAAAAATGTGAAAGGAGCCATGATGATAGGCATCATCGTCATTACCTTGTGCTGTATTCCTGTGGGGCGATGGTTTGGCGATGCTTCGGCCGTGAACCATGGCTTGCCAACCCTGGTCAACTGGAAAGGGTTTTATCAGGCGCCTGATTTCAGTTTTTTCATGCAGCTCGATTTCCTGAATTCTCTAAAACTGGCGGTCTGGCCTGTTATATTTGCGGTTTGCTTCACGGATATGTTCGACAGTCTTTCCACTTTTGTAGGTGTTGCCGAAGCGGCCGACCTTAAAGATGAAAACGGCGAACCCCGCAATATCAAACAATCGCTTATTGTTGATGCGGTAGCCACCGGCCTGGCCGGTATTTTTGGTACCACTTCGGGAACAGCCTATATCGAGTCGGCCTCGGGTGTGGCACAGGGAGGGCGCACCGGACTAACCGCCGTAGTTGCCGGATTGCTGTTTATCCCCTTTATGTTTTTTTCACCCCTGTTGTCCGTGGTGCCCGCGGTGGCTACTGCGCCGGTGCTGGTTATTGTGGGCGTATTCATGATGAAACCGGTGATGAACATTGGCTGGGATAAGCTCGACGATGCCATACCGTGCTTCCTGGCCATGATTTTAATACCCCTGACGTATTCCATTACCCAGGGAATCATCTGGGGGCTGCTGACATGGACATTGATCAAGTTGATTAATGGTAAGTACAACGAACTCAGTATAACCCTGTACATAATTGATGTATTTGCCGTGCTCTTGCTGATTTTTGAATAAAATTTCTGTATGTCCTCATCATGAAAACAAGCTCACTATTTTTAAATCTATTGATTTTTGCGTGTTGTCTTATGAGTTCTGTGAGCTTGTGGGCACAGCCCGGCAAGAAGGATATTATAAAAGATAATTTGCTTTTCCGGGCCGCGATGAATAAGGAGTTTGCTGATTCGTCCACCACTCCCTTAACCCGTGAAGGCTTAAAAAACTTCGATGGCTTGAGTTTTTTCCCGGTCAATGCAAAGTATTGCGTAATTTCAAAACTTACCCTCACACCCGGAGAACAAGCTTTTGAAATGCCCCGTTCCAAAGGCAATACAGGCACATACCGTAAGTATGGAGTGGCGGAGTTTATGCTCAACGGAACGCTGTGCCGCCTGAGTGTGTATCAGTATATGAAATTTATAAATGACTCTTTATACAAAGACGATTTGTTTTTGCCTTTCAAAGACCTTACCAATGGCAGGCAAACCTACGGCGGGGGCCGCTTTCTCGAGCTGAAAATTCCTGATGGAGACCAACTGATCATCGATTTCAACAAGGCCTATAATCCTCTCTGCTGTTATGGTAATCCAAAATATTCCTGTCCGATACCGCCCGAAGAAAATCATTTGAAAATCAAAATCCTTGCCGGCGAAAAAGCGTACAAGGGTAAATGAAAATTTCCAGCGAATTTTTTGTGGAAAAAATTGACAGACCGGCACGTACTGCATGAATATCGGCGGCAATAGCAGCCATTACTGTTTCCCGGGACTGAACAGATATATGCGGTAAATCTCAAATACCGAAGTGATGTAGTTTGCTGTATGGCTTGTATTCAGGTCTGCGAGTATGGAGCTCTCGCCAAAAGCAAATTCAGTGCCGCAATCCACGTATATCACTTCCTGGTTTTGTATTTTTATTTTGTCCGCGGAAGAAAGATTACGCAGAGGAAAAATATTGTTTTTCTGCAAAAGGGCTTTGGTGTTATTGTAATCTTTGAAGTAGTTGATATTGAAGTGATAAGTAAATTCCAAGTGGCTGTATTCCGGCGATATGATGACAATAGATTTCGGGTGCTGCGCCTTTAGTTCATTCACAGTGCCGGTAAGCTGTTTCACCCTCCGGTTGTTGTCGGGTGCCAGATTGAGATTTAAAGCCATTAATATCAGCAATACAATTGTGCCTGCTGTTTTTACATATGTGTACCGGGTGAATGTAGCTAAAAACAATGCTATCAGCAAATAAAAACTGATAGAAATAAAAATGATATATCTGTCGAGAAACATGGGCGCCCAAAAAGACAGAAAAAACATAGCCAGGTACGGAAATACAAACCAAATCAATAAAATCCGGGAGAAAGGGGTGCGAAAAAATGCTTTTATCTTAAGCGAAAACTGTTTATCGCGTATAAGTAGCACTATGTAGATAATTGCAACAACCAGCAAAACAGCCATCACCATCCTTGAATTCATAAAACGGTTCAGGTTGCCGTATAATTCCGTAAACTCCGGTTGCCTTACCCATGTACCCTGCCCAACGGATATGCTGAATCGTTGCCATAAAATCAGCGCATTGGGAATATATGCCAGCATCAGTAAAAAAAACACCAGCGACATTTTTTTCCATATGCGGCTGAGGTTGCCGGCAAAGAAAATGCAAACAAATTCGGTGGCCACAACAAAAAAACCGAAATAGTGCGAGTAAACAAGCAAAACATTCACTATCAGCAGCCCGATATAGGGTTTCCACCTTTCGGGCCGGTTAACCACCGAAAGAAAATAATAAAGACACAGCGCCGTAAGAAAAACAAAAATAGGATACACCCTGGCCTCATGCGAAAAATACATGTGGAAATAAGAAAGCGTGAAAATGAGACCTGCAATCAGTCCGGTTTGTTTCGAAAAGAATTTTTGCCCGATAAAGTAAATCTGCGGAGCTGTGAGTGCGCTGAACAGTACCGATAAGAACCTCACCGACAGAGGACTGATGCCAAATGCTTTTATCCAGTAGTGTAACAATAAAAAATGCAGCGGAGGATTGTTTTCTGTTTTCAGCATAGTGAATATCGACGACAGGTCCATTTGGGCGTAATAAATGCTGAAAGGCTCGTCCATAGCGATGTCGTTGGCCGAAACAAACAGTATTTTCAGGAAAAAATTCAGAACAAAAAACAGGAATGCTGTGATGATCACTTCATATTTTTTATTTAAGAATGATATGCTCATACTTTCCGGTTATTTTGCGCACTTTACAACTTTAAAAGTGCTGTGGGATTGTTTGTTCGAAACCTCAATAAAATACATGCCATCCGCTGCGGCTGAAATATCTATTGGGAAAGTCTGCGAAGCGCTGTTATTAACTTTTTTGGAAACTATAAGTCGGCCCATGATATCATAAACCGCAAGGCTGAAACCTTCGGAAAACAATGGTTCTTTGATGATTAAGTCAAATTTTCCGCCCGACAGTGTTGGCGTAATGTACATTGATTTTTCTGACAGGGCTGCAGTATTTTCATTTATTGCAAGGATATGCTCGGGCGTGTGTGTGAAATAGCAATTGTTGCCGGTTTTCAGCAGGTATATGTTCGAGAGGCCGGGCCCTATACCCTGGGTGCTGCCCACAACGACATAGCCACCGTCAGCAGATTGAATTACCTGGTTTCCTGTTTCATCATTAGCAGAGCCATCCGTGAGGCTGCAAAGAAAAACATCACCATCACCCATTACGAGCATTAGCACCTCCTTGCCACCCATGCCTACTCCGGTGGTGTATCCGGTTAGTATGTACCGCGCCGAATCATCGATAAACACATCGTATACCATATCATCCCCCGGGCCAATATCCCAAAATTCAGGTAGCCTCCACCAATATTGATGGTTTTTGTCAAACCTCATCAGCCAGTTTTCATGCTCTATGGCATTATAACTCATGGTAGAACCCACAAAAACAAAGCCCGAATCAGGAGTTTGCTTTATGCTGTAAATGATGTCTTCCTTGTCTTCTCCGTAAGTTTTTGTCCAGATGGTGTCGCCGTTCCTGCCCAGGTTCAGGACATATCCGTCGTAATTGCCATATCCGAAACTATTGGTAGCGCCTCCTATCAGGTAAGTGCTGTCAAAAAGAATATCCACCGAGGTGGCATAATCTGAGCTGTCGCCTCCGAATGTTCTGGTCCACAGGGTGTCTCCCTGAAAATTGGTTTTTACAACATAGACATTATCGTTCGACGGACCAAAGCTGTATGTTTTGCCAACCATAAGGTAGGCGTTGTCGAAGGTTTCTCTTACTGCGTTAGCAATATCCCAGTCGGTGCCACCGTATGTTTTCTCCCATTCCAGGTTGAGGCTGGAGTCAGTTTTGATGAGCAACATATCGTAGCTGTTGGCCGGGTATTTATTAGTAAATCCACAGATAAGAAATCCCCCGTCAGAGGTTTTTATAAAGTCGTTGGCCCAGTAAACCGGACCGTCACCGATTATTTTGTTGTCTATAATAATACCGAGAGAGTCGGTTCTGATTATGTCGATAGTATTATTGCCCGACGAAGCGCTTACATTGCTTAAAATATAATAGCCTCTATCATTGCTTTCGATAATTTTCTGGCCATAATTAAATGGCATATTGCCGTATGTGTGTTTGAAAACTGTGGGTTGAGCCTGGGACAGTTGTCCTGTGAAAACCTGCAGGGCGCATATCAGTATGGATAAGACAATAATCTTTTTCATTTTATAATGTTTTGATTATCGAAATGTAACCACCCAAACCGGCAGATTTTTTTGGGAAAAAATAAGAATTAATATAAGAAGTCTGCAACTCTATGTAAAATTTTTTGTCGACAGCCGCCGATACTCCCAGGCCGCAGTTGAACCTGCCGTAACCGCCTGTCACAAAGGAAGGGGAGATGCTGACGACCGAATTTTTCACGGGAATATTCAGCGAACCCGTCAGGCACAACTGCGGCCTGTAAACCGAAAAGACATAACTGTTGAAACTGCATGTCAATGAGAGCCAGCGCTTGAACAAATACCTTTTGTAGCTGATAAAAATCCGCATAGGAATCATGTCAGAAAAGCCGGCTTGTGTTTTCGAAAATGCGAACTCATTTATCAGGCTGTCTGCACTTATCCCTCGGATGGTTTCGCCGTCAATGTCAAACAGGTTGCTGATTTCAAAACCATCAAAATGCACCAGGGTGTCTTTGGAATAACTTTGCGAATTTTTTTTCCAGCGGATAAAGCCAAGGTCTTCCACCTGGCAGGTAATGATATTGTTTTCGTCACGGAATACGTAAGCCACATCGGCCGAAAATCCCCAACCGTTCTCGGCGCCAAAGCCGGCGCGGGTCGTGTCTGACCTTTTCATGCCGATAGTCATGTCGAGATCGAGGTATTCCGCATTTTGTTGGGTAAATAAGGCGCCGTAAGGCACTTCATATTTCATGAGGTTCTGGCCATTGTTAAAGCCCACACCCGCTGTCAGGATATAAGAGGCATCGTTTTTTTGCCAGGTTTTGCTGATGCCGGCTTTAAGCTGCTGAAAATTCAGTGTAGTATAGGATAGGTCATCCAGAGACAATGATTGTCCGGTAAAGGTTTTATTCCCGAAAAAGAAGAGGTGGAAAAAGTTTTTGTTGAAGCTAAGTTCCATCAGGTTGTGGTTTTCAAACCCTGCGTAATAGTTGATATTATTTTTCTTCCCCGGGATATTAAGGTAAATATCGGTATTGAACAAATAGGCCAGCATATTGTTGTTGGGGCGAAGGCGGTTTAGGGCCTCCGTTTTCATGGTGTTGTCCAGAAACCGGCCCTTGTAAAATGATGCGGCAAAGTAGTTGGTGGGCCCGTCGGCATTAAATTCCAATATTGAATTGAGCGAAAGATAATAGCTGTTGTCAATATTTTCACAGTAATATTGTTGTGAGTATCCTGATATGGAAACAAAACACAGCCACGCTGCAATTAACCGGTAGAATTTATATGTTTTATTCAACGGGCACGTCATTGGTTACAACTGTATCATGTATGAAAAATCGCCGGTAAGTTTCAGGTCGAGCCTGTACTGTTCGTAAATCTTCACGTGATGGCCGGCACCGGCGGTGTTGAACCGTGCCACAACACGCATTTTTTTTGTCTGATACAGGCGGGATATTTTTTCGCCGGGCAAGGGAATTTGTATGACGGAACGTGCAGGCCGGATTACCATGTAGTTGCCGTTTAGCGCCGGAGCCGTTATCATGTCGGGGAACAACAACGAGTCGGTTACCTGCATATTGTCGTTCAAAAGATATAATTGTACCTGTGCGCTAAAAGGAAATCCGTTATCGGCATACAGGCTTAAGGTACCTGATTCGATGGTCCCCGTATTTTCGCCCAGGTCAAAATCAACCGTATCGGTTAAGGTTAAGTTGCTGGCAATTAGTGACAAGGGTATTTCCATATCCAGTATGGCTTTCAGCGGGTTGTTATAATAAACAAAATCATTGCCCGAAGAAATATTCCCCATCGGATTGGTAGCCACTTTAATCCTGTATGAAATCATATCGGGGATATTCTCGATCATGTCTAAAATGTTAGAGTTGTCCAGGTTATAGTTATAAACAGAAGGGCTTACAGGTTGGCCGGGATCGCCGGTTTCGACCGCCCGTGAGATGTTGATGTTTTGCCCGATAATGCCGGCATTGAGCGAAACAGCCTGCGACGTTTTGGAATTAATGGCTGTGATATCATCAAAAGTAACTTGCAGATCAGCGCCAAAACCGTTTTCTACATTCAGATGGAGCTTAATATCTTCAAAATCAAAGCTGCCGGACGAAATCTTGCTGAAAACATCTATGCTGGTGGTGTCAGGCCCAAACGCAAAACTATGGCTACCGAAATATCCTTTTGCATAGTCTATGGAAATGTCTTTAAACCGGACATTAAAGGCAAATTTATCTAAACTGTCGAGATAATAGGTATGAGCCGAGGGATGCAACATGGCTTTAATGTTGCTGGTAATGATGTTGGCGTCAATCCCTGTTGGTCCGCTCATATCCATGCTGTATCCCGAAATATCAAAGAGTTTTAGAAAGGATGCCGTGGTGCCGGGCGGGGCCGCAGGCACTGTTTCGGTTACCTGCAAGGGCAACCCGTTATTTGTGGCATTGGGAATTGTATAAGTTACAATAACCGGCTCGGGTATAGAGCTGAACACCTCCAGTGCCAGAAAACCTGAATGAAAATCAACTTTTGTCACCTGTGCACCAGAAATGGAAAGGTTGGAATTTTCAGTGAAATTGAAAAATGTCTGGCCGGGGTATACAGGAAATCCTCCGGGCAACGGAAAGTCTTTTTGGGAAATCGTATCAGGAAAGTCAACCAGCGAATCGAAAGAAAAATCATAGAAAGAGTATTTATACACCAAACTCAGGGAGTTATCATTGTTGATACCAATCATCGAGTCGGGCAGGATATTGTTAATTCCCAGCGATGATTTAAGCAGGGGCGCATTGACGTCCACTTCCCACGACGGTTCCATTTTGCGGCACGAAAACAGCAGTAGACAAAATAAAAAAAGTATCAGAAATTTTTTCAACATGAAGGTTAATACTTATACTTGTTCTTCCATCTGATTTTTAGAAAATTACGCAGTTCGTTTTCACGCGGATTCTGTTGCGGGTCGTAAAGTTTTTTGCCTGAAATTTTTTCGGGCAGGTATTCCAGCTCTGTAAAATTGTTTTCAAAATCATGAGCATATTTATAGCCCTGGTGATACCCAATTTCTTTCATCAGTTTAGTGGGTGCGTTACGTATATGAAGTGGTACGGGCAAGTCACCGGTCTGGTCAATGAGGGCATGGGCATTTTGTAAAGCCTGATAAGAAGCATTACTTTTTGACGAACAGGCAAGGTAAATAGCCGTTTGCGACAGTATCAGCTCACACTCGGGATAACCAATCATTTGTACGGCCTGAAAGCAGTTGGTCGCTAACAGCAACGCGTTGGGGTTGGCATTGCCGATATCTTCCGATGCCAGAATGAGCATTCGCCTTGCAATGAATTTGGGGTCTTCGCCGCCCTTAACCATACGGGCAAGCCAGTAAACAGCTGCATTGGGATCGCTGCCGCGCAACGATTTGATAAAAGCCGAAATAATGTCGTAGTGTTGCTCGCCAAGTTTATCGTAAAGTGCAATATTCTGCTGAACGATCTTTAAAACCAGGTCATCAGTAATAATCACCTCTTTTTCCTTGTTTATGCTTGCGTTTACGACAAGTTCCAGCGCATTCAGCAGTTTGCGGGCATCACCGCCCGAAATACGCAGTAGCGCCTCAGTTTCCTTTATGACAATATGCTTTCCGGTGTTCTCTGTCAGCATCTTACTTCCTTTGTCGAGCAAGAGCAGAAGTTCTTTTTTTTCCAGATTTTTCAGAATATATACCTGACACCGGGACAAGAGGGGCGATATAACTTCAAAAGAAGGATTTTCGGTAGTGGCGCCTATCAGTGTGATCACACCCTTTTCTACTGCTCCCAGCAGCGAATCCTGCTGTGCCTTATTAAAACGATGGATCTCATCGATGAATAATATGGCTTTTTCCGAGCTTTCACCAGCTTTCTCAATAACACTTCTCACATCTTTAACTCCCGAATGTACCGCACTCAACGTGAAAAACGGCCGTTGCAACTGTTGCGAAATGATATATGCAAGTGTTGTCTTACCCACTCCCGGTGGGCCCCAAAGTATCATAGAGGGGATATTGCCCGATTCGATGGCCTTACGGAGTATGGCATTATCGCCAACCAGATGTTGCTGGCCGATGTAATCCCCTATAGTTTCCGGGCGCATTTGTTCTGCAAGAGGAGCGTTTGTCTGCATTTTTATTTAAATCACAAAAATACAAAAAAGTAATATTAACCGGGGTTATAAGATTATAAAAAAAGCTGCCCGGCACGGGCAGCCTCACTAATAATTTTGTTCACCATAATCAGCGAATAATGCTGAATTTCCCGGTATGTATTTTTGATCCGGTAATCACCTTAACAATATATGTTCCAACAGACAGGCCGGAAATATTGACCTCATCCATATTTCTGTGCGAAGCAACCATTTCGCCTATCAGGTTATAAATTTCAATTGATTTTTCACCCCTGACAGCGATGTGCAATATATCGCTGACAGGATTGGGATAAATGGCCGTCACGTTAATATCCTGTTCACCGATGCCTGTGACGCCGTTTCCTGATAAACTGATGGAAACATTCCCGCCATTAGTTGCAATAACCACGGTTTGATTATCCGTACCCATAATGACAGGGTTGTAGGAAAAAGTAAATGTCAGCGATCCGCCTGCAGTCAGACTTACATTTGCCGGAATCAGGCTGGTGGTAAAAGGTGCGTTCAATCCGTTAATACTGCTGCATGTCAGGGTGCCGGCCCCGGTATTGGACAGGGTGAAGTTGCCCGAGGTTTCGGATGATGCCAGTGTAACATTACCGGCATCCCAGGATAACGGAGAACATTGAGCCACAGGGCTGAGTGGCGAATTGATGGTTACCATATCTAAACCAATGACATCTCCTTCGATGGTATTATTGGCCACATGTTCATGAAAAGCAATGTAAATATCCTGGCCGGCATATGCAGTAAGCGGCACAGTAAATAATTTCCATGCGACATCAAACTGGCTTGAATCAGTGGCTAATATTGTTGTTGTAAAGCTTGCGACATCATTGGTTGTCGTGGAAACTTTTACATCCACATGGTCTTGTTTAGTACCGTTCCAGTATAAATAAAAACTTAATTCCTGCCCGGTTTGAACGGCAATTTTTGGCGTTATGAGCCATTGATCATTATAGCTTGTTCCACCGGTAAGAGGGGTACAGTAAGCCACTTTGGTGCCTCCTCCTGTGGGTGTTATAGTCGCAAATTGCGACCATCCTGAACCACCGTCTGGATTTTCCTTTTTCCAGCAGGCTGGAGCGAAATGAGCATCTTCGAAACTTTCCAGCCATGGAAAAGCACTGATGGTGCTACAGGTAACAGCGGTTCCTGTTAAACTTATGGAAATGTTGCCGCCATTAGTAGCAATAACCACCGTTTGATTATTTGTTCCAACTATTGTCGGATTATATGAAAATGTAAAAGTTGTGGATTGCCCCGGTCCTAAATTGACTGAACCAATTACCAAGCTTGTCGTAAAGGGTGCTGATAATCCTGTAATGCCGCTGCATGTGAGGTTCCCCGAACCATTGTTGGTCAGTGTGAAAAAATCTGAAGTGCCTGATGTCCCCACGGCTATGTGTCCGGCATCCCATGTCAGTGGACTGCAGCCTGCATTGGGAGTTGAAATCTGAACTCCATCCACCATGGCTCTGATATTCCAATTATATGTAAAAGCCGGATTCACATTGGTCAGGTGTGTCCATCCCAACATGCTATGGTACAACCAGTTCCCATTAGTGTTTACAGGGCCTGCGTCACAACCAAAAGGATATCCGCCTGTAATAACCACTTCATAACCGATATACAGATCAGTTGCAGGAATGTCGAAAGCTGTAGTCAATGTTACCTCATTCCAACCGTTGACTGGGGTAAAAGGCTGGCTGTAAACCATAGTACTCTGACTGGAATGAAACTTTATTTGTGCAGAGGTAACGTATGTGGTTGCCTCGTTAAGATAAATTTTTACCTTGGTAATTTTATTTCCCAATGCATTGTGGGCAGCACATTGTGATGAGGGGAAAAAAATATAGGCTCCAACCGTGGCAGCACCTACACCACCTACGTTATTGGCATGGGCACCGTCGTAATGCAGTGAATCGATGATGGCTTTCGGTCCGGAAACCTTCAGTGAAGACATTTTTGTCATTTGTTGCCGGGTAATCTGGCGGTCATAGTTCTTTTGAACCTGCGAAAAAATAACCCCGCTTACAGAAAGCAAAGTCAAAAACATGTAAATTTTTTTCATAATCTGAATATTTGAAAATTATTTTATAAATTTATACAAACTTTATATGATTCCAAATTTTTCTAAGCATAAAACTTCTGCTTTGTATTTTTTTTAGAAGATTTAGTAGGCAAGTAAAGGTTTATGTGGTTTTTATAATAAAATCTCCTCAAAAAAATAACTGCAAATAAAATTGAAAAATTTTGTGATCTATTTATAAATGAACAAAGTGAAATTTATCAAAGTAGGTGGGCGTTGCGGGCAGCAGGTTAGTCTAACCCCGACATAGAAAATTTATGAAACGAAATTATAAAAAAGAATCAGATGATAGGGAAAAAAAAGCCGGTATCAGGCCGGCTTTTTATTGGAAATGAACAATAGATTATTCAACCATAAATTTTGTTGTTGAAACATTATTGGATGACTCAACTCTTACAAAATACAAACCTGAATTATAATTGCTTGTATTAACGGTAATATTGGGGTTGACCTGCTGTTGGTAAACAACGGCGCCCAATGAGTTGGTAATAGTAAGGGTGCCTTCAGTTGCTCCTGTATTAATATGCAATTGATCTTTAACAGGATTTGGATAAATTGAAATTTCAGTGCCCGATACATCCTGAATGCCGGCACTTGTAACCATCCATACAATCGCATTGTGAATTGCTGTCCAGGCATCACCGCCAATCATTTCAGTACCTTCAGGATCTACAGGAAGCAAGTTGAAACTTACAACAGAGGGTTTTGCTGCAATAGCAATATCACCAGAGTTCCAATCAACAATTTGGGTTGCACCGGCAGCAAGAGTGGGGTCCTGTGTGTCAAAATATTGTTCTAAAGAAGTAACTCCGGTCATGATAGGGTGGCCGGGAGTCACAATGGTTCCCATGGTAGATGCCGTATCCCATGAGTCAGTAGTTGTTGATCCAAAAGCTGAATAACCGCCGCTTACGTAAGTACCTGCCACTCCCCAATTATCAAAACTTTTTATGAACAGACATTCAACTACTTTTCCGCCGCCGTCAATATATTGACTTAAAACATTTCCAATGTTAGCGCGTGCGCCGCCAACAGATTCCCATGTCCTGTCATTAAAGGCAAAACAAACCTGATACGTGCTTAAATTTCCAACAGTAAGAGCTGCAATATTTGCATCTGAAATAGTAGAGACTGTCAGATCAGTAAAAGCAGATAAACGGGTAGAAACAAGACCTGTAGCTAATACACTGTCAGGACAAAGGATCGCCACACTGATACTGGGACCGGCTTTCAAACCTTTTGACAGATCAATTTCAGAATAATGTGAGCTGTTTGTTGGCGCCACATAAGTAGGGTTGGATTTTTTCTGTGCTGATGCATAACCAGCAATCAGTAAACATAATGCAATCAGAGTAAATTTTTTCATATATATTTTTTTTGGTTTATAATGTTACGAAAGTATAAAAAAAACAATTAAGTAAAAAGTTTTTTTAACAAATTATATTTAAAGAAGCCGGAATTATGCGTACCTCAATAATTCTTCCCAGGTCTATCTCATCACCGTCGATATGGGCAACATTGTTTTGCGACTGGATGACTTTAACATTTTTTGTTTTTATTATTTTCACAAAAGGTGTTTTGTGCAGAAGGCCAAGAAACAAAAATGGGATTACCAGCACCACATAAAAGATTCTGGGCTTGCGAACAATGCACAGATCGATATAACCGTCGTCGATGACCGCTGTTGGGGCTATGTGAGCATTAAAACCAAACTGGTCGGAGTTGGCAAAAGTTAGCATGAAGGCGCTTTTCTTTAGTATTTTTCCATCCACATAAATTTTAAACCGCTTGGGTTGGTACGTGAGATACTGAAGGAAAATAATTTTTGCATAAGCCCAGAACCCGCGTATCCTGCTTTTTGAAAACAGCTTGGCCACGTAAGCATCAAAACCCAGGCCGGCAACGCTCACATAGGGATGGCCATTGATATTCCCTGTATCGATAGGTTTTACATGGTACCTGTTGATAATCTCAATCGCCTTCCGGGTATTCAGTGAAATTTTCAGAAAATGGGCAAGCCCGTTGCCTGAGCCTGCAGGGATAATCCCCAAGGCAGTATTGGTGCCTATAAGCCCGCGTGCTGCTTCGTTTATTGAGCCATCACCACCGACAATAATTACCGCATCATAATTCATCGCGGCGGCTTCGCTGCTCAATGTTACGGCATGGGCCCGGGCCTCGGTGTGGCATATTTCATAATCAAACCTGGTCAGGTCAAGGTGTCTGGCGATTAATCCTTCCACTTTCTTTTGTCTGCCGATGCCTGATTTGGGATTGATGATAAACCGTATTCTCTTTTTCTGTTCAGTCATTAGTATCGGTTAGTTGGTTTTTTATCATTCTTGCATGGTAAGTTTGAAGGTAAGCTTTCAAAAACTTTTCAAGCAAAAGCTGTTTGTTTTTATTTTTGTAATACAAATTATTTGTTAACAATTTGTCTTCTATAATGTTGTACATGTTCTGGCCTTTTTCGCCATTAAACTGTAAAAGAAAACTGTCTTTAATGATCCGGTAATTGTAGTTTGAATAACTCACCGAAAAATGTGCGGATGTACTGTCAAAAACACTGGTGCCGAAATCAGCGTATACTTCTTTGAAATTTATAAAATCCAGCACTGAAGCCATGATATCGGCCTGCTGGCAAATTATATGGCTACGTCCCTTCAGCGTGCTGCCAGGCATATAAAAAATCAGCGGAATGGCGTACGAGCCGACGTTATTCAAATAATAAGGGGTTCCCGCCACTGAAGCATGATCAGCGGTGATAACAAACAGGGTGCTGTCGTACCATTCCCTGGAAGAGCAGGCCTTGAAAAACTCTTTTAATGAATAGTCAGTGTACATAATGCTTTCGTGAATTTCCAGCATCCCTTTTTTAAATTTATTACGGTATTTTTTCGGAATGGAATACGGATGATGCGATGATAAAGTGTAAATGGCAGCAATAAATGGTTGCCGGGAAGTATCCAGGGTATTGACTGAGAATTTTAAAAATTCTTCATCATAAATTCCCCAGTTGCCGTCATAATCAGCGTCGTTATTATATTCTTTTTTTCCGTAATAAGAATCAAAACCGGCCATTTTGGCATAAGCATCAAGGTTTAAGGTCCCGTTTTTTCCCCCATGAAAGAACATGGAAGCATAACCGTATTTTTTCAATAACAGTGGTAAGGAATTTATTTTGTTGCCCGAGAAAGCGGAGGTAAGATAGGCGTCTTCCATCAGCGATGGCAAGCCTGATAAAATGGACGGTATTGCTTCGATTGACCGCTTGCTGTTTGCAAAACAATTATCGAAGCAAAGACTTTCGGATATCAGCGAATCGAGAAAAGGCGTATAGCCTGTGTATTTCCTGTCTTCCATATCCTGGTTCAACACACCGATATATTCTTTTGACAGGCTTTCAACAATAATTATTGCCACGTTTAACCTGCGCATCGGCGCATCCTTCCTGTAGTTGTGTTTTACAGGATTGAATATTCTTTTTGCCTCATCATCCTGAAAATATTTTTTTTCGGTAAGTGGCTGCTTTTGCACAGTACAATATATTGAGAAAGGGGTGTTGATGACCAACGGTACATTATCTGCTGTCGTATATTCTCCGGCAGTCACAAGGCTTATGGGCCTTAACTGAAAACCACCGCGAAAACCAACCACCGACAGTCCCATCACAGCAATAAAAACAAGGGCAGCCTGCAGGTATTGCCCATAGGTTTGGTTACTTAATATCAACACACGTTTTGTTTTTTTATATAGAAAAACCATCAGCGCAATAATCAGCAGCCACACCACTACCACATACCAGTAATCCGCAACATATTCCCAGAAAACCGTAAGGAAATCATCACCGATGAAAATTGATTTTATGATGTCGTAATTGGTACGTCGGAACAAATACTTAAAATAAGCAATGTCGGCGCAGTTTAGTAACAGGGCAATAGCGTTTGTAACGTAAAAGATGATTTCAAGGATTTTCTGATACGTTTTGTTACTTCGGAAATCAAATGGGATTGTTTGAAAAAAAATATACAGGGAATTTACGAGTATAATGGACGAAAGGTCAAACCTGAAGCCATAGATCAACAATAAGAATAACTCACCTGGGCTCACCGAAAAACTTGCGGTATTGAAAAGATAAAACACGATACGGCAAAGCGTAAATAAAATAAGCAAGAGGGCGATCCTTATTAAAAGCGCAAAATAAATATTATGTAAACTAAAAAGTTTTTTCATGGACCGCAAATGTAATCAAAAAGGAATTTTTCAGGATAGGGTTTCTCTGAAAATTGACAGCCCGTATCAGAATACCATGACCACCACTTTACGTTTTACTTCTGTGGCTTTGTTGCCGGCTTCATCAGTTACGTCGTAGGATACGTAATAAGTTCCTTCAGTGTTGGCATCCACAGGATTTACAACGACGATCCTTGATGTTATGTCTCCGTCGGTTTCATCATAGGCGGTAGCTCCTGCATCGGTATAGGATGTCCCCTTGTCAACATACACCTGCGGTGAGCCAATCAGTGTGATTACCGGTGCTGTAGTGTCGCCGGAATTATTTTTTTTGCAGGAAACCATACTGGTCAGAACTATTATTAATACAGCTATGACAGAAATTTTTCTCATGTTGTTTTTTTTGTAATTTATAAAAATCAATTTCGGCAATCTGCTACAATCTTTTATATACCATGTCGCCGGTTGTACTAGTTCCGGATACGGAATCGCTGTAATGGATTTCAAAAAGTGTGGTATCGCTGATGCTTGAAACAAATCCATTGCCGGCGTAACGGTGTATCAAGCCTGTGTTCCCCTGAGGCGACAATTGCGAGGGAATGCTGACCGTATCGTTTGATATGTCGGCAAATACAGATACCTGCTGGTGTTGAGCGAAACCGGCAATCCAGATTCTTTTATTCACCGTGGTGGATGCAAGCACGGTAGCCAGGATTGTTGTGGTGTCTGTCGGGGTGGTGCAGATCCCGGTATATTCCCCGCCGTAAGGCGCTGCTTCGTTTCTGACAACAACGGTACGTATAGCCTGTCCCGAATTTCCCGAAGCATCAGTGGCCGAATATACAATGTAATAGGTGCCTGCGAAATCGGGGTTAACCGTACCGCTGATTTCTACTGTCAGCGGCCCGTCCGTATTATCATAGGCATTAGCACCGGGATCGGTAAAGTCATCATTTAGTATTACTGTCATAAACGAATCACCCAGCATGGTTACCACGGGATTGTCTTCATCTTTTTTCTTACAGGATGCTACAAGGAAAATTATCAGGAAAAAAAGCAGGTATTTTTTCATTTCTCTCATTTTCATTTGTTGGCTTATTGTTTCTGAACATCAATTTCTTGTGTAAACTCCATATCCTGAATACTCTGTAGCACCGTTTGATACAGTATAATAAATTGTAAAAACCGTATCGTTTGAAAAAGTTCCATAGCCGCTAAAAACTTTACTTTCAGCCGGATTGCCGCAGTTTATGGTTTGGGAAGGAATGGTGAGCGTTACACCTCCAATGGTAGCGTAAACAAGCGCTTGTTCGATACGGGCGAATTTTTTAAAGAACATGACATTTGTCGAGGTGTCGGGTGCAGAAATGGTATCGTTGTAAGTACTGTCGGCTGTGGTTCCTATGAAATTCTCAACAGAGAAGTTTCCGCTAAGAAAAGGGCCGGCATCAACAATCACCTTTCGTGTTGCTTCTGTTATATTACCTGATTTGTCGGATGCAGTGTATGTAATGCTGTAATTTCCTGCGGCAAACATATCTACCGTGCCCGCTGAGGTTACTTCAAGGCTGCCATCCATATCGTCTGTGGCCACAGCACCGGGATCGGCATAGGCGGAATCACTTGCAAACACCACTATGTGGGGATTTGTTCCCTGTATGGTCACTACCGGAAAAGTATTGTCTTTTTTTTGGCAAGAGCAAACCAACAGTAAAAATAAGGCTACGATGAAAGTGTATCGTCCCATGGAATAATAGTTGTGGTTTCAAAAGTACAAAATTATTTTACACTTTCAGGTGCCTTAGTGCAAAGCAAAAAAAAAGCTGTCCATTTCGGGACAGCTTTTATAAAACTTTAAAAAATCTTAGTTTGCTGTGTAAACACCGTGGCCGGTAATGGTAACATTATTGGTGGTTTCGGTATAGTTCAGTGTGAAGTTGTGGTTAGCTGCGCTGTAAGTAGCTGATCCGGCAAATGTTCTGTCGGCTGCAGGGTTTCCGCAAAGTACTGTCTGTGAAGGAATGGTAATGGTGGTGCCACTGAGAGTTCCATAAACTGCTCCGTTAACATAGAAAGCAAATTTTGTGAACATAATTTTATTGTTCTGAATGTTTGAAGCTGTGATTGTTTCAGGGTAAGTTCCATTTGAGGTAGAACCTGTAAAATCTTCAACATTAAAAGGTCCTGCCAGATACAAACCGCCATCAACGGTAACCGTTCTGGTAGCTGTAGCAATATTGCCGGCTGCATCCGTAGCTGTATAAACAATTTCATAGTCACCGGCTGCATTCATATTGACAGTTCCTGTCGGAGTAGCAACCAGGTCTTTGTCTACGTCATCAACAACGGTAGCACCCGGATCGGTGTATTCAGCAGCGCTGAACTGGGTAACTCTGTTGTGTGCTGCATCATCATTAGTAATGGTAATTACTGGGACCGTAATGTCTGATTCTTTACAACTTGAAATTGTTAAAATGCCTGCTAACAAAATAACTGAGGCAAATCCTAAAGCAATTTTTTTCATGATTTTTGATTTTGGTTAATAAAGTTTTTAATTGAATTAACGATTTATTTGCTGCAAAAGTATAAAAAATACCTGAATAATAATTTTTTTTTGAAAAAAAACTTGTTTTAAAAAATTATGTATTACTTTTGCAAACCAAAATCAATTATTTAAACCAAGAAAAATGAAAAAATTATTTTCTTTATTAGTAGTCGCCGGTATGGTAGCTATCGTAGCTTGCGGACCGAGTGCTGAAGAAAAAGCCGCTGCAGAAAAGAAAAAAGCTGATTCTATCAGAGTAGCTGATTCTATTGCCGCAGCTGAAAAGCAAAAATTAATTGATGATTCTATCGCTGCTGTTCAGAAAGCTGTAGAAGATTCAATCGCTGCTGCAACTCCTGAAAAAAAGAAGTAAACAGCATTTGCTTTCAAATAAAAGAGGCGGATTTTTTCCGCCTCTTTTATTTTTTATGGGGTAATTGTTGAAAAAAAAGTAATAAAAAAGCAATATTTTTACATATTACCGTTTTTTTGTATTAATTTTGCCGGCGAATTAATAACCAAATCAAAAAGAAAATGAAAAAATTATTCAGTTTGTTAGTGATCGCCGGCCTGGCAACACTCATTGCCTGCGGACCAAGCGCTGAAGAAAAAGCAGCCGCTGAAAAGAAAAAACAAGATTCTATTGCTGCTGCACAAAAAGCTATAGATGATTCTATCGCTGCTGCTCAGCAGGCTATTGATGATTCTATCGCCGCTGTTAAACAGAAGGCTTATGATGATTCTGTTGCCAATGTTTCCAAAAAAGGCACAAAGCCTGCTGCTCCCAAAACTACCAAACCAAACCAGCCAATACCGAAAGAACAAGTGAAAGCTGGCCAGGGAAAAGGCTGATCTCAAAAAACTTGATTAAAAAAAAAGGGCTGAATTTTCAGCCCTTTTTTATTTTTCTTTTGTATCTTATTTTCCGCATACTTCCCTTAGTAATGAAAGTATGGAGTAACATTCCAGTGAAGCCTTGTCGGGATAGACCGCATGGGTCTCATCAATGCATCCCCTTTTGGAAACAATGAACAGGCTGTACTGCTGCGTGCTGTAGTCCGGAGTGGGTATCAACTGGGATTCCAGCCGTTTTTTTTCGGCATAATAGTTTTCTATCAGTTTAACATCCTCATGCGAAACCGGCGTATATACAATTTTTTCCTTGGTACTTTGTTTGGTATCCTTTAAATGCGCAATCTTGTACTTGTTCGATAAAGCATTAATCTCATTTGTAATGGAAAGATTCTTATAAGACGCCTCCTGTACCTTTATAAAGTCCCATTTTTTTTCATATTTAATAACTATTTGGGCAACGGTTTTTTCACCTTTGGCCTGAATACGCCGGTTTCTGTCTTCTTTCTTTTCATTTATAGTGTTCATGGTGTTTTCTTCAAGCACCCATATCGAATCATTTCTTTGTATTATAAAATGCCCGTTAACATCACTGAATGTCCATCCGGCAGGCATATAATAAAGCAGCATGCTGATAATGGCATCCGAACGGAAGGGTTCTTTGGCGATTTCGGCTTCGCTCGACTGTGCTGAAACACTATGGACACTAACAGCAAAAAATACGATTAATGCAACAACTCCAGTAATTATCGGTCTGATGATTTTCATATCAATTTTTTTTTGGAAACAACTCAAAAAGCATACCATAAAAGTATTTTAATTTTTTATTATTCCGGCACATTATATTAATGAATGATTGACTATTTTTGCAATACCTATAAAAAACTTTACCATGGAACAAAATAAATCTGTGATTGTGGGCAGCAAGGGCAAAGGTATCAGGTCCGACTGCCAGATTACCCTGGAACTTACCGATTCAGGAGGAATTTCAATTGAGCTTATCAGTAAGGTGAAAGCTCTGTTCGGAAATTCAATTCGCAAAGTGATAGAAGATGTCCTTTGTTTTTATGAAATTAAGCATGCCAAGATCCTGGTGGAGGATTCGGGTGCACTTCCTTTTGTGCTTGCCGCTCGCATGGAGGCCGCTATCAAAAAGTTAAAACCCACAGAAAAAGAGTATTTGCTGCCGTTTCTTGAACAAAATAATTATTCTACAGCTAAAGACAGAAACCGTATCTCGAGGCTATACCTGCCGGGCAATACGGCAAGCCTCATGATTAATGCCGGTATTCATAAACCCGATGGCATCATTCTCGATCTGGAAGACGCCGTTGCTCCGGACAAAAAGTTCGAAGCCAGTTTTATGGTGCGAAATGCATTGAGAAACCTGGATTTTTATGGTGCTGAACGTATGGTGCGCATAAATCAGGTTCCGCGAGGCCTCGACGACCTTGATTTTGTCGTACCTCATAATGTTAATCTTCTTCTGGTGCCCAAATGCGAAAGCGCCGAACAGATAGTGCTGGTAAATCAGCGGATTTCAGAAATAAAGGCCAAACACAATATCAAATCCAATATCTGGCTGATGCCTATCATCGAAAGTGCCTGCGGAGTGCTCAAAGCATACGAAATAGCCACAGCAGCCGATAATGTAGTGGCCATGGCTATTGGTCTGGAAGATTATACTGCCGATCTTGGCGTTAGACGTACCGCAGAAGCTACCGAATCATTTTTTGCCCGCAATATGGTGGTCAACGCCTGCAAAGCGGCCGGCATTCAAGCCATCGACTCGGTATTTTCGGATGTGGCCGATATGGAAGGACTGAAACAAAATGTCTATAAATCAAAAGCCCTGGGTTTCGACGGCATGGGATGCATACATCCGCGTCAGATCAAGGTTATTCACGATAGTTTTGCCCCGGATACCGCCGAAATAGAAAAAGCCAAAAAAATTGTAAATGCTTTCATTGAAGCACAGGAAAAAGGACTGGGAGTAGTCTCCCTGGGTACAAAAATGATCGACGCACCGGTGGTGAAACGCGCCCAAAAAACTATTGACCTTGCAATATCAACTGGAAAAATTTCGAAAAACTGGAGGGAAGAAGCCAATGAAAAAATATGACAAATTAGTTACCAATGCTATCGGACGTGTGGTTCCGACCATAATCAACGGACAAGCTGCAGTGCCTTTCAAGGGTTTGAGAAAACACAGGCCCACCGGCGTGAAATACGCTGCTCCCATACCCACATGCATTGATTATCCCGACGATGGAAACAAAACCGTGGCCTCCCTGGCCGAAGCCCTTAAAAAATGTGGCCTGAAAGACGGAATGACCATCAGTACGCACCATCACCTGCGCGACGGCGACCTGGTCAGCAATACTATCTTCGATATTGCTCACAATATGGGCGTCAAGGACCTGGTATGGTTTCCGTCCGCTTCGTTCCCTTGCAACGAGCCGTTGATAAAATACCTCGAGGATGGCACGATCAACCGTATCGAAGGCTCTATGAACGGCCCGCTCGGAAAATTTACCACCTATGGCGGTATGAAAGGCTGTGCGGTGTTGCGTTCGCACGGCGGCCGTGTGCAGGCAATACAGGATGGCGAGGTGCATATTGATATTGCTGTGATTGCAGCCCCCGTAGCCGACCCATTCGGCAATGCCAACGCACTCAATGGTAAAAGTGCCTGCGGCATTTTAGGGTATTCCCTGGCCGATTATATGTATGCCGACAAAGTGATAGTGGTGACCGATAATCTCATTCCTTTCCCATGTATGCCTATGCAGATACAGGGCAATTATGTGGATTATGTGGTGGTGGTTGATCAGATAGGCATTCCCGAAAAAATTGTTTCCGGCACTACCGAGGTTACCAAAAGTCCCGACAGGCTTTTGCTGGCTGAATGGACCGCCCGCTTTTGTGATGAAGCCGGCTTATTGCACGATGGATGCAGCATGCAGTCGGGCGCCGGCGGAACTTCCCTGGCGGTAGGGGTGTACATGGAGCAGATTCTTAAATCCCGCGGCGAAAAAGCCCGCTTTGCTTTCGGCGGCAGCACCAAATACTTAGTGCAAATGCTGGAAGGCGGTACACTCGATTATTTGCTCGATGCGCAGGCTTTCGACCTGGAGGCAGTACGTTCAGCAAGAGAAAACGACAATCATATTGATTTATCTGTATTACAGGCATATAACTATCATAGCAAAGGCAACTACACCTCTATGACAGATATCATGATACTGGGCGCTACCGAAATTGATGTTAATTTCAACGGAAACGTGGTAACACATTCCGACGGGTTGCTGCTTCATGGTATCGGCGGCTGGCAAAACTGCCTGCACGCCAAAACGGTCATTATCCCGATTCCGCTTTTCCGCGACCGTATTCCTGTGCTGGTCGATAACGTAACGACCGTGTGCGGCCCCGGCGAGATGATAGATGTGATAGTTACCGAACGGGGCATTGCCATCAATCCCCTGCGTACCGACCTGATTGAAAAAATGAAAAATTCATCGCTTCCTATTAAAACTATCCAGGAACTGAAGGCGGAAGCCGATGCGATATGCGGTGTTCCCGAAAAAGTGGAATATGAAGACGAGATTGTGGCTGTGATCAAGTGGGTCGATGGTACTGTGCTGGATTCGGTGAGAAAACTGAAGCAGTAAGTACTGCTGCAGGAGAGACTTCGAAATTGCAGAAAGGGTATTCCGGAAAAGAAGCATAGTTATCAGTTGATCTGATAATTGGTTTCCAATCTCCGGAATACTCTTTTTTATTGATGCTGAGATGCAGTGATGCAATAAGTTACCCTGGAAAGATACCGCTATCTTATCAGCGTAACATTGGCTTTTTTAACGTACTGCAATTTGTTGTGGCAGGTGGCATCGAGGTAGTACACAAAAACACCCGGATCGCATGGTTTTCCTTTGAATTTTCCATCCCATCCCTTGTTAATATCTTGTGTTTCAAACACCTTCTCGCCCCAACGGTCGTAAACCAGCAAATTAAACTCCGATATCATCTTGCTTCGGACAAACAATACGTCATTTTTACCATCACCGTTGGGTGTGAAAGCATTGGGAACATAAATATAAGGATCGGCACAAAAGACATCCAACACCACAATACGCAGCGAATCGGTATAAACACAACCATTATTGTCAGCAATAGTGAGGTAATAAGTGGTGGTCACGTTTGGACTGGCCGTTGGATTGGGGGAAAACGGGTCGTCAAGGCCAGTGGCCGGGGACCATGAATAAGTGCAGTTTGGGACAGAGGTGGCGTGTAAGCCGGTGGATTGGCCCTGATAAAGGGTGTCCTTATCGGAAAACACACTAACATTAGCAAAAATGGAGTCCACAATGACAGCGAAAGAACTCTGAAAAGGACAGAGCCTCGAATCAGTAACTGTGAGTTCAAAGGTGCCGGCACATAGCGCTGTCAGAGGGTTTGTGGCTTGTCCGTTACTCCAGGTATAGGCGTACGGTGGTGTGCCTCCTGAAGCCGATACAAGGATAGAGCCGACACACGCTTCGTCGCATGGGAGGTGGCTGACCTGCGCACTTGCTGTGAGTGGCAGCGGTTCAGGAATAACAACAGAAGATACAGAGATACATAAAGAGGCATCGGTAACAGTTACCGTGTAAGTGCCGGCACACAGGCCGACAATAGTGTCGTTGGCGCTGCCGGTGTTCCATAAAAAGGTATAAGGCTGGTGTCCGCTGTGAACGGAAACCGCTGCCCAGCCATCGCATGAGTCATAACAAGATACCGGAGCATATTCGAGTGAATCGAGCACTACAACAAAATCAACAAAAACACTATCGACAACAGAACAATAACCGTTGCCGACCTCTACATAAAAATACCCGGGATTGTTTATTGTTGTTGACATGCTGGGATTGGATGACGGGCTGTTGAGCCAATCGGTAAAGTCGTGGTTTGACGACCAGTGGAAAAAATTTGCCCCGCCACTCGAGTTGGCTGTAAGGGTTATGTGCCCGTCACAGGTATTTGTGTCGATGCTGGGGAACGCATCTATCATAAAAACATCTACTGTCTGGACCAGGGTGTCAACACAGACACCATTGGAAACCAGCAGGGTATAGGTGGTTGTGGTGGAAGGATGGGCAATGGGATTGCAGATATGCGGGTCGCTGAGATTTGTTGCCGGAATCCAGTTGAATGTAAGCGAAGAATCGCCGGGTGTCAAAATCCCTATCTGTGTGAAATCGCCGGGACAGATGAATTTTGTTGGAATAGTATCGCTTGAGTTCGATAAAACAAGGACCGGCTTTGAAATGGTATCGGCAAAATTGCATGTTCCTGTGTCTGTAACCACCAGGGTTACGTTATAAATGCCCAGATTTGAATAATAATGCACTGGGTTTTCGGCGGTGGAGGTCTGGCCATCACCGAAATTCCACAGAAAACTCATGCCCGGGCCGCCGGTATAGGAGTTGTTGATGAAATGCACCGAATCCGGCAAACAGATTACCGGGGGCAGATGAAAGTCTGCAATGGTAACCGGCAGCATAAAATCGAATTTGAAGGTGCCATTGTTACAGTTGCTGCTGTTATTGTAATTGGAATAAGCGCCTGCGGTGGTCGGAAAATCATCCCATCCGCCACATCCGGCGCACACCGACTGGTATATCTTTCCTTTTCTGTCGAAGCGGGAGGTCCCCCCGTCCACATGTTCAGAACTATTGGCCCCGCCGAAGTAGGTTCCATATTCCATGGCTGAGGCGTCATCTTTGATAACCAGCAGGTAAAAGTCGTTGTTGTCGGTGGTGGACTGAAATGCGTTGCCTGAAATGGGCAGTCCGCTGGTGCCTCCGGTACTGTTCAGGGAGCCTCCCCATCCTGATAAATAAATCTTTGAGCACAGGTCCACCAGGAAAGCAGTGGGGGAGATGTCGGGGCCGCCGTTGCCGGTGCCGAAAGCTGTTGACCAGTAACGGCTGGAGAGGTCGGGATAGAATTTTGTGATAAACTGCCCGCCCCCGGGGTGGTTCCATAACGCGTTTTGTATGTATGTAGAGCCGGGATCCGCAGTTTGTCCATAGACAAAAACAAACCCCTGTTTGCTGCGGTCCATCAGATAAGTCTGGTCATAATAGGAAGAGCCATAATATGTGGAAGCAGCAATAGCATTGCCATTGGGTGCGATTCGGGTGATAAAACCGTCGGCATCGCCGCCGTTGTATGTTGTTTGATAGGAACCCGGCGTGGTGGGAAAATCAGTGCTGGTGGTGCCGCCGCATACAAAGACATTCAGTGTGTCGTCGATACCGATGCTGTATGTAGCATCAATTCCGGATCCTCCTAAATAGGATGCCCAGATGAGGTTTTGAAGGTTGTTGTCGAGCACGGTGATGCAGCCATCAAGGGGGCCACCGCCATAAACGGGCTGAAACGCATTGGATGAAACCGGAAAGTCGGTGGAGGCCGTGGTGGAAGCGATATAGATATTGTTGTTTTTATCTATGTTGATTTCCCCGCGTGCACCGTCAGCATAGTTGTGTGAAAGCGGTGCGAAAAAGTTATTGCCGTCATTTTGTGTTCCTCCGAGAAAGGTTGAGGCATAAAGTTGTGTGCCGTCGGACTTAAGTTTGGAAACATACATATCAACACCAAGGTTGAAAGTCAGCACATAGTCGTACGTAATATCTGTGCCTCCGTTAAAGGTGGGGTCAAAAGCGCTGCCGGCAATGGGAAAGTTGGCTGAGCCCGTGGTGCCAAACACCAGCAGGTTGTTGTTTATGTCCACTATCAGGCTGTGTGGCAGGTCATTCCTGTCTCCTCCGAGGTAGGTGGCAAATAACCTGTTTTGGCCTGTGGCATCATATTTTATCAGGGCAATATCGCAGCCGCCGTTATAGGTGCCTTCGCCACCAGCAAAGTTGACCTGAAAAGCTCCCGGTGATACCGGGTAGCCATTGGTTATGTCATTAAAACAAATTCCGCCTGAGTAAGTGTTGCCAAATTCGTCGTAGGTGGCGGTAAAACCCCAGTTGTCGGCCAAAGAACCCGTATAGGTCGAAAAAATCAGTACCGGATCGATAATCAGGTCGTAGTTTTTATTGTATCCTTCGGGAAATTTAAAACTGACACGGTTTCTTTGTAAGGCAAATTTGCAGGGTACACTGACTTTTTCTCCGTCAATGATCTGAAATGCCACAGGGGCTAGTTCGGTAACCTGGTTTACCGTGGTTTTGATGATCAGGTTGCTTTGTTGTATCGAAATATCGGTGGCTCCTTGGTATTCAATAAGTATTTTGTTTGGATTGGCTCCCTGGTGCACTGTGAACTGATACTTTAAAAGAAATTTTTCTTCGAAAAATTCCATGTCGATATTGTCGTATAAGTTCTTATAAGTCAACATTTTGTAGTTGCGTACGCGGGAAGCCCATTTTGATTTATCGTTGCCCAAATAGTAATTTGTATAATCGCTGCCGCAACCTGCCGGGATGATTTCGGTGTAAGGGTTTGCATTGATAAAGCTGGCAGCATAAGCGTGGTAATTAATAATAAATTCATCAGGATTCACGACCAGATGCTGATTTTTCGCTCTTAATTTATAACTGAGCAGCCAGTCGAGTTTTGCCTGATCGCGAAATACAAACTGAATTTTATTCTGCAAACATTGGAGATATCCTCCATCAAGGTCTGCTTTGTATTTAATTTGCGGGTCCCATTGCCCTTTATTTTCAACAAACCTCAGGTCTCCCGAACTAATGGAATCCTTTGGATGGGACATCGCGGCCCAACTTATCAGCACAAAAACTGTTAAAAGAGAAAACTTCCGCATGCACAATGCAATTTGAAAACAAATATAATCAAAAGTCTGGAGATATTTTGTTCGTCGTAAGTTTTTTACGTGGTCACCCGGTTTTTTTGTATGGTTTTTCAGTTTGTGTTACCCCTGCACCTCGAATTATGGCGGATTTATTCGTTGTTCATAAAACCTTGTTTGTGTAACACGTCTAATAAACTTTTGGAGAAATGGATATTGTCAATTTTTGTGTAACGTTTCCGGGTAAATATCTGTGCCAGGGTTTCAAGTTGATTTTCGATGAGAAGACTTTTTGTCAATGGCAGTTCTTCTTTTTCTTTGTAAAGCTTGTCGATTTTTTCGGGGGTATATGTTTCATACTGTTCATTGTGGACGATGGCCTCCAACGGCAGGCGATCCGTAAGTCCGGGTTCTTCGTCGGGATAACCAAGGACCAATGTGGTAACCGGTACTACCCCGTCAGGGCACCCAAAAAACTCAATGAGCTTGTCGGCATTGTAGGTGGTGGTGCCCAGGTAGCAAATACCCAATCCGTTGGCTTCTGCGGCAAGGGCCACATTTTGGGCGGCGAGCAGGGCATCAATGGCTGCTGTAAAAAACGAAAGGAAATTGTCGTAGCCCGGTTCGGCATTGCGCTGGCGGCACCATTGGTTGAAACGGTGATAATCGGCACAGAAGGTTAGCAGCACAGGCGCTTCCAGCACCATTTTCTGGTTGAAATGATATTCGCAAAGTTTCTTTTTTTTCTCTTCGTCGCGTGTAACAATGATGCTGTATACCTGCATGTTTCCTGTGGTAGAAGCCCGTGTTCCAGCTTGCAGAATCCCGGTTAACAAGTCTTCGGGAATGTTGTTTCTTTTGTATTTTCTAATGGTCCGGTGGTTGAAAATAGTGTCGATGGTGTCCATAGGTTTATTTTTCTTTTGATTTTATTCTGTTGATGATTTTTTCATTCTGGAGTTCTTTACTGGCATCGGTACCTATCCACCGGGCGGTTTTGTTTTCCGAAAGCATCAGTTTTTGGGCCACGGCCAGGGCTTCCGGGTACAGCGCGGTGTTTCTTTTTCCAATTTGTCGAAGCGCCCAGTTGACGGCCTTGCGGACAAAGTTGCGGTCATCGGTGGATTCTCTTACTATCAGCGGAAGAAATTCAATAAATTGCCGGTCATCCATTTTTTTTGCATGAACAGCCAGGCAGGCTATCATAGTAAAACCGGCCCTTTTAACAAATTCTTCATGCCTGGTAGTCCATTCTGTTGATTTATTGATGGCAAACGCTGTTTTATCAAATAAATTACTGCAGCATTGGTCGCAAACATCCCATGAATCAAAATCATGCGCCCATTGTTCCATTTGTGCTTCTGTTACCTGTCTGCAGTCATCTATCATGGAGGCCATGATCTGTGCTTCATGGTACCCGCTTTGCCATAGTTCCAGTG
The DNA here is from genome assembly GCA_018004645.1 of Bacteroidales bacterium. Lineage (GTDB taxonomy): Bacteria > Bacteroidota > Bacteroidia > Bacteroidales > CAIWKO01 > CAIWKO01. Next base: position 14,759 of record JAGNBV010000006.1, on the reverse strand, counting down.
CGAGGGCGTGATTTTTTTTGTACGGTTTGGCCTTCTGCCGGAGCGCTGGCAAAGGCACCCCGAAAGCTTGTCCTGTGGCAATGCCAAAGCGCGCCATGCCTTTCACATTGGAAGGATTGCTGTGTTCTTGCAAAAAGTGCAGGATATCCTGAGTTTCTTTCATGGCTACCGGTTTATTCCACCATCATCAGGCCGTCGTTGGTGGCGACCCATTTACGGTTTTTGGAGTCAACAGCTACTTTATTCACAAAGAAACTCAGCACGCATGAATTTAACGGCGTATATAATTTCCATCCCGTTTCGCCCCACCGGATAAGGCCCGTGTTGGTAGCCAGCCAGAAGACATTGTTTTTGTCGCCTGTAACCTTATAATCGCAAAACTGCGGTAGTCCTGAATTTTCGTGGTTATAGACTGTCCAACCGGTATCGTTTATTTTAATTATTCCGCTCCAATAAACCACCCACACACCACCCGACTGATCGGTGTAAATGGAATTGACCTGATTGTTGGGCAATTGCGAATTAGCCGTATTAAATACCTGCCAGTCACGGCCGTCGAATTTTGCAAAGCCGTTGGCAGTGGCAACCCATTTGTTGTTATGGGCATCAACGCACACCGCATTTACCGTATTGGAGGGCAGTCCGGAATTTTCGGCGGTGAAGACATTCCAGTTTTTCCCATCATGACTGGCCAGCCCGTGTTCGCTGGCAACCCACAAAACATCTTGCCGGTCTTCAGCCAGGTCGGTAATATGAGGGTTGGGCAGGGGACAGTTGGCGGGAGTATAATTAATCCATTCCCTGTCGTCATATTTGTAAAGTCCGTGAAAGCGGCTGCCTACCCACTTATCGCCGTTCCGGCTGATTAAAATAGACGTAACAAACCTGTCGTTTAACCCGGAATTGCTCGAATCAAACACAGTGTAGCGGGCACCATCATATTTCACCAGCAATCCCCCATAAAAGCAGTCGCCCGTAGCAAACCAGATGTTGTCGTCGTTATCAATGGCAACGGTTTTTATCACGATATCCGGAATATCAGAGTTGAGCGTATCGTATGATTTGCAGGTGAAATCTGCAGGCTGTGAAAATAAAAATCCGGTTGAGATTACCAGAATGAAAAAAAATGCCGTTGGGTATTTCATTAGGGTCTTTTGGGTTTATATCCTGACTGAGTAAGGATTTCCTGTGAATTGTTGTTCCGGATCAGTTCATTGAGATTAGTAGCTTTTGTCTTTTTCATATAAGCGCTGACAATACGCCATCCAATCCAGCTTCCGGTGCGCGGCGGCGAGTTTTTCGAAAACGAAGTGGTGAAAGGTGCTTCATTAAAAAATTTCTTGTAGGAAAGGTCATCCTTACTGTAAAGAAGTTTGTTGTCGATGAAAAATGCCCACATCTGTGCTTCGTTCTGATAACACCAGTCGAGTTGTTTTTTCGAATATTTGAATTTTATGGTGTCGTTGATTTCGGGCATCATGGCATCGATGAAGTAATGTTTTTTTCCTTCATAAATCATCTGATCAAGACAAGTGGCATCTTTCATTTCCTGGTAGCAGTAATATTCGGCCATAGCCATCATGCAATCTCTGACGATATATTCTTCCGACATGGTTTTTCGGATAAACAGCGGAAGGGCCAGGGCCTGGTACAGCGGATACCCGCTGCCCAGGTACATGTCCAGGGCAATCAAAAGAACGCTGTCGGCATAAATCACCGGGTGTTCGTAGTCCATACCGCAGATATAAGTATATACCCCGGGGATTTTTTTATCAGGAAAATAATACTTGAAATAGGTTAACGAGGACGAAAGTTGTTTTTCAAGATTGGTAACGTTCGCAAATTTTTCCTGACTGGCCGTAAAGTTTTCAATCATCTGCGGGTCGTTCAGATAGCTGCGGATCTGCTCTATATTATTCTGATCATCCAGATCGCCCTCCAGAAAAAAACTGTAATCCGGTTTTATTTTTTTTAATTCATTTTGCAAATCTTCTTTTTTCAGGTTAAAAAGACTTTTTTCGTATCGTTTGATGCTAATTTGCACCGTAGTGTCTTTCAACTCAGTTAAATTTTTTTCTTCCTGGTTCCGGTTGCAGGTGCAGGAATAAAAAAATACAGATATAATGATTGTAAATATCAGAATATCAGGAAGTTTTTTCATACAGGAAAGTTTTTTTGAAGTCAAAATTAACTTGTTTTAGGGAAGTTTTTTGACAAAAATATCATTTTTTAGCAGTAATTCATTCATAAATGTAGTATTTTTGTATTAAAAAAAATATGAAACAGTCAGTAAAATACCTCATTTTAAGCACTTTCATGATTTTTATACTAAGTGCTGCTGCCCAGGCGCAGGATCGTAAATTTAATTTTGGCATTCATATCGCGCCCAATGTTAGCTGGATGAAACCTGATGTGGATGGCGGGGAGTTTTATAAATATGAAAAAAACGGCGGACGCTTTCTGATGGGCTATGGCGCTGATTTCAATTACTTTTTTATCCCGAATATCGGAATAGGTACCGGTGTCAATGTAAATTACAACGGCGGCAAACTGAAATATCCTACGGTGTACTATGCACGCGACCCGAATACCGGAATCGTCATCGATACTATTCAGAGTAATCTGTCCCGCAAGTATAAACTGCAATACCTCGAAATACCCTTAGTACTGATTGGCAGTACGGGCGATCTGATGGGAAAATTCTCCATCTATGGCAAGTTTGGCATAGGGACAGCTTTTAAACTCAGAGCACGTGCTGATGATGAGTATGTGGTCAGGAATAATGTGGAAAAATCGTACACCCAGAAAAATGTCAATATAGGCGACAGCACCTTGTTTATCAGGGAATCGCTGATAATAGGCGTGGGGGGTACCTACAAGTTTGAAAAAATTATTTCTATAAATTTCGGAATCAACTTTAACAGCGGTTTTACCAATGTTTTCAGCGACAGCTATAACGAAGAAGTGGAACTTGCTTACCGCAACAATCCCAACATCAAGCGGGTAAAAGAAAGCGCTAAAGCCAATTATATTGAAATGTACGTGGGAATTTTATTCTGATACCGCCTTTAGATAATTCCTTACTGTGAAAATAGCTTTGGCACAACTCAATTACCATATCGGTAATTTTGAGTTGAATACGAAAAAAATTATTGAGACTATCGGAAAAGCGAAAGCCGAAGGCGCCAGTTTGGTGGTGTTTTCTGAGCTGGCTGTCTGCGGTTATCCGCCCCGTGATTTTCTGCAATACGATTATTTTATCTCTTCCTGTGAGCAGGCCATAAGGCAGATAGCAGCGGCATGCGAAGGTATAGCCGCCATCGTGGGCGCTCCTTCGAAAAACCCTCATCCGGCCGGTAAAAATTTATTCAATACGGCTTTTTTTCTGGCCGGTGGACAGGTGAAATTTATGCAGCATAAAACCTTGCTGCCCAATTATGATATCTTTGACGAGTACCGCTATTTTGAGCCAAACCGCAGTTTCGGTATTATCGAATACGAAAACCAACGCATAGCCCTTACCATCTGCGAAGATCTTTGGAATATCAGTCCCGACCCGCTTTATGTAGCAAACCCCATGGAAAAGCTTGCCGGTCTTAATCCGGATATTGTCATTAACATCGCCGCTTCACCCTTCTCCTATACACAGCATGAAAAACGCAAAGAAGTGTTGGAAAATAACGTTACACGATATGGAATTCCGATTGTATATGTCAATCATGTGGGTGCGCAAACCGAACTGATTTTTGACGGCGGATCGATGGCGATGGACAGGAGGGGAAAAATTGCATTGCAGATGCCTTTTTTTGAGGAAAAAGTATCTTATTTTGACACGGAACAGGCAGGCCAGCCCGAAGAAACCGCTGGTTCATTTACGCGCACACAGTTGATTTTCGATGCGCTGGTTATGGGCATAAAAGATTATTTCGGGAAAATGGGATTTTCCAAAGCTATACTGGGTTTGTCGGGCGGCATTGATTCGGCACTCACCCTGGTGCTGGCTGCCGAAGCCCTGGGCAAAGAAAATGTGTTCGCCGTATTGCTTCCTTCGCAGTTTTCGTCGGAACATTCGGTCGCCGATGCGATAGCCCTGGCTGAAAACCTGGGATGCCGGTACGAGATTATCCCGATAGCCCCCGCTTTTCATACGGTATCAGAACTGCTAAAGCCGGTTTTTGAAGACCGTCCTTTTAATGTTACCGAAGAAAATATCCAGGCCCGCCTGCGTGCGGTGATATTAATGGCTATTTCCAATAAATTTGGTTACATTTTACTCAATACATCCAATAAAAGTGAGGCGGCCGTGGGATATGGAACCCTGTATGGCGACATGTGCGGAGGACTGGCCGTGCTTGGCGATGTGTACAAGACACAAGTGTATGAGTTGGCAAATTATGTAAACCGTCACAAGGAAATTATTCCATTGAATACGATCATCAAGCCGCCTTCGGCTGAGCTGAGACCCGGACAAAAAGATTCTGACTCATTGCCCGAGTATGACCTGCTGGACAAAATACTTTTCGGATATATCGAGCAAAGTCTCAGTCCCGAACAACTTATCGCACAGGGTTGCGATCCCGCCCTGGTGCACCGTGTGCTGAAAATGGTAAACACCAACGAATATAAAAGGTATCAGTCGGCACCTATCCTGCGCGTCTCCCCCAAGGCTTTTGGAATGGGCCGCAGAATGCCTGTGGTGGGAAAATATGTTTCATGAAGCGGGAGGTTTTTTTGTCATCTTGTGATGTCTGAATCATAAGAAAGAATTTTCAAATAAGATTATCTTTGCAAAAAATACCGCATGCGACACTATTTTAAACTTATCCGTCCTGTAAACCTGCTTATTATTGCCCTTACGCAATACCTGATGTTGTTCTGGATCATCAAACCTTTCCTGGCTGAAAATTCGTGCGGGTTGCAGATGAGTCATCTTGATTTTGCACTTTTTGTACTTGCCAATCTGCTGCTTGCTGCCGCAGGGTATGCCATCAATGATTATTTTGACATCGAAGCCGACAGCATCAACAAACCCGGCAAAAATGTGCTCGAAAATAAAATTCCGCGCCGCCATGCCTACCGGATGAATATCATTATGAACTCTCTGGCTGGCATCATCGGTTTTTATTGCGCTTATAAGGTAGGCTACATCATGCTTGGATTCTTCTTTGTGGTAATTGCCCTGGCGCTGTATTATTATTCGTTGAAATATAAACGGCAGTTTCTTACCGGAAATATTGTTGTGGCGCTGATGACGGCATATGCTGTGTTTTCGGTGTGGTTATTTCAGTTTTTTGCCATTTTTTCGCTGGCCAAAGCCGGAGACCCTTACATCTACATCCATACTATAGATGCCCGAAAAGAAATTTCTTATTTCATACTCGGATTTGCAGTATTTGCCTTTTTGCTGACCTTGTTACGGGAGTTTATCAAAGATATCGAAGATGTACGCGGCGACGAAGCCGTTGGATGCAATACCCTGCCAATAAAAAAAGGTATGCCGGCAGCACAGCGGTGGGTGCTGGTGCTGAGTGTTATTATTATAATATTGCTGGCTGTGTGCCAGGCGCTGCTTTTTACGACGCAAACCGCATTGAGCCTGTACCTTGTGGTGATACAAGCCATGCTTGTTTACCTTATTATCAAGGTAAAAAGGGCCAGAGATGTTTCGGAATTTCATTTTTTAAGCATGTTTGCTAAAATTATCATAGTTGCCGGCCTGTTATCAACCCAGGTGCTTTATTCTTATTTTTGATATGACGTTACCCGAAAAATTAAAAGATTACCGTGTCATACTGGCTTCTGCCTCGCCGCGCCGCCATAGCCTGCTCAAAGGGTTGGGCATTGATTTTGAAGTAGTGGTGCGCGAAACCAGGGAGACTTTCCCCGAACATTTGCAAAGAGAGGAGATCCCTGTATATCTTGCCGAACTCAAATCAGCTGCTTATAATCCTGACGAATTTGGCCCTAAAACTCTTGTTATTACAGCCGATACCATAGTGTGGCTTGATGGCTGCATCATAGGCAAGCCCGAAAATAAGGAGCATGCCATCAGTTTGTTAAAACAGTTGTCAGGAAAATGCCATGAGGTTTACACCGGTGTATGCCTCAAAACAAAAAAAACCATCCATTGCTTTCATGCCTGTTCAAAAGTTAGTTTTCGCACACTCAGCGACGAAGAGATTCTGTGGTATGTGAATCATTATCAGCCTTTTGATAAGGCTGGCGCTTATGGCGCTCAGGAATGGATAGGGTTTGCCGGTATCGAACATATTGAAGGGTCATTTTATAATGTGATGGGCCTGCCTACTCAGAAATTATATGTCGAACTGGAAAAAATTTTATAAAGAATGCCTGACATTTGCATTACCCCATATTACGCATTAAATATTTCTATCGTGTAGCAATAGGACTAATCAATCATTATCTTCTAATAATCAATAATATATGATTTGATTCGTTAATGCGTAATCGACAAAGAAAATGTAATACCGCCATAGCGGAAACATTTTCTAAGTCGGGATTACCCCCCGCAACTATGTTTACGGGGCAGGCAGATACAGCGCACGATGCCACCCACTGCGCAATAGTTCACTACGTTCCTATTGCTCAATCTGGGATTATTGTGAATAAATTCTTTATTCGGTATAATTTATTATGGGAAAAATGAGAAAAAGTAATAGCTTTGCAAAAATTTACAATAAATTTTAAATTCTAAACTATGAAACTATTTACTAAATTGATGAGTATGTGCCTGATAGTAGCCATATCAAGCACATTTGCCTTTTCGCAGACAAGCAAAGGCAGTAAAATCCCGGCCCCCAACGGTGTATTTAAACCCGTGACGCTCAAGGCCGAAAACAGTGCAACCATCGGATTTGTTAATTCATTGAATGGCCCAAAAGCATTGTTTGATTTATTGTTTGAATATCCTGTTATTACTACCGGCACTGCAGGTGTGGAAACCGACGGACAGTTTTTTTATGTTACCCGCTGGAACGCCAACCTTTTTTACAAATACAACCTCACCGGTGTTCTGGTTGATAGTTTCTCTATAACAGGAGCCGGCAATATCAGAGACCTGGCTTATGATGGCCAGTATTTTTATGGTGGCAGTGCTTCGAACATAATTTATAAAATGGATTTTTCGACCAACACATTGGTTGGAACAATTACCTGCCCTGCAGGAACCGTTGTCAGGCATATTGCTTATGACCCTGTAAATAATGGCTTTTGGTGCGGCAACTGGGACACCGATTTTTCGTTGATCAGCATGACCGGTACCCTGTTGAATACTATTCCGGCCACTACCCACCTGCAAACCGATATCTATGGCTCTGCATATGATGGTTATACACCGGGCGGCCCGTATTTGTGGTTATATCGTCAGACAACTACCAACGTGAACGATCTGGCACAGGTTACTATCGCTACCGGTGCACCTACCGCCGTCACTTTTGATGTAGCAACTGTTGTTACAGGACTTACCCAGGACAACTCAGCCGGCGGCCTGTGCATTTCCAATCAGGTGGTACCCAATACCGCTGCGCTGATTGGTGTTGCTCAAAATGGTAAATTGTGGGGACTTGAATTAATGGAACTTAGTGTTGCTGCAAACGACATGGGAGTAACCACTCTGCAATCTCCGGTAAGTACCGATACCCTGACAAATGCCGATTCTATCAGGGTACTTGTCCGCAATTTTGATTCGGTGGCACATGCCAATATCCCTGTAAATTATGTTATTGATGGTGGCGCTGTGGTTCGTGATACCTTATGGGCAACTTTGCCTGGGAATACGGATATGAGTTTTACTTTTTCTCAGCCGTATGACTTCTCAATACCAGGACATGTATATGACATTATGATTTATACTTCTTATCCTGCTGATGGCAACACCCTGAATGACACCTTGTCCACTACCGTTTCGAATATGTGGGATGTAGCTCCTGTCAGCATTGATATGGCCCCGATTATTGGCGTTGGCGCCACTGCACCTTTGGCAACCGTTCAAAATAACAGCACTATGCCGACATCCTTTACCGTTACCATGACAATTACCGGTGGTTATTCTTCCACAAAAAATGTCGCCAACCTCAATCCGGGCGCTACCCAGCAGGTTACCTTCGATTCCTGGACGGCTACGCTTGGCAATAAAACCGTCACGGTTTATACTACTTTAGCAGCCGATTCGGTGCCTGCCAATGATACCATAACCGCCATTGTAGATGTTCAGAATTTGACCAAAGTGTACGGATATGTTGCCTATGACCCAGACGGCGCAGCTTTACCCGAAGGCCCTGCCTATACCTATTTGCAGAATCCTCAGATCGTGGTTTCATTAGCCGACCAGTCAAGCATGAATTACCTCACGGCCGGTTCCTGGGGACCTCTGAATAAATGGTATGGCGCTGTTTCTACTGAATTTAACCTGGTTACAATTGATACGCTGACAGGCGACCGCACCGTGGTTGGAAATATTGGACTGAATCTGTCAGGATTAGCTTACGACCAAACCACCTCAACCCTGTATGGCGTGTCGTATGATGGCTCCACAAATACCAACTTATACACCATCAATCCTGCCAGTGGCGCTCCTACCCTGGTAGGTACCTGCGCTGCCACTTCATTGATTAATCTTGCCTGCACCCCCGCAGGTCAGCTTTATGCCGTGAGCAATTCTGACGACAACCTTTATTCTATCGACAAAACCACGGGTACTGCTACCATCGTTGGCGCTCTCGGGTTTGATGTGGCCTATGCTCAGGATATGGAAATAGACCAGAATACCGGAATTTGTTACATGGTTGCATATAACAACACTTCGGGTGCTGGTGAAATGAGAATCGTCGACCTCTCTGCCGGATCCACTACACTGGTTGGCACCTTGATGCACGGCATGGAAATGACCGGCTTTGCTATTCCTTTCCAGGTAGCCGTTCCCGCCAACGATGCACTGGTTGCTGGTATCGACAACCTGAATTCGAGCTGCACCCTGGCTTCTGAAGATATTGAAATCAGAGTTACCAATTTTGGCGCAAACTCGATCACCAACCTGCCTGTCGCCTATACCATTAATAATGGCGCTGCCGTTGCAGATGTTATCCCCGGACCGATTGCTTCGGGACAAACAGTATCCTTTACATTTGCCGTTCCTGCCGACTTATCTGCCGATGGCGATTACGATATTGCCGTGTACACCATGTTGACTGGTGATGTGAATACCGCTAACGACACCCTGGTACTGACCGTTTCCAATATTGTTCCGAACGCGGTGCCTTATACCATTGATTTTGAACAGACTGCAGGTCTTGCAGGCACAACTATCGTGGACAATAACAACGACCAGACTACCTGGTATCTTTCAGCTTCCAATGGCAACAATGGCCCCGCCTGTATTGTATATTCATGGAATACAGCAGCTGCTGCTGACGACTGGTTCATTACCTCCTGTATAAACCTGGAAGCTTCAAAAACTTATAATGTGGAGTATTATTATAAAGTTGCCAGCGCCACCTACCCGGAAAACCTTAAAGTGGCCATCGGCAATGCCAATGATCCTGCCGCCCTTACTACAGTAATCAATGATCATGCAGGTATTGTCAGCACGTCGTATGTGGCCGGTAACGGAAACTTTACCGTACCCGCCGACGGCATTTATTACCTGGGATGGCAGTGCTACAGTGCCGCTGATATGTATAATCTTTTCCTGGATGATATCAGTATTACTGAAACTACCGGTGTTGATGAAAATGATGCTGCTGTTGATATGATGATTATGCCAAATCCTGCCAGCGATCAATTTACGGTAGTTAGTTCCGAAAGAGAATCGGTGATAACCCTCACCAACTCGATTGGCGCCGTGATTTATCGGGCACAGGCCAACGATAATACATTTACGGTTAATACTGCCGGCTTAACCGCTGGTATTTACTTTGTAAAAGTAGAAACCTCCAAAGGCAGTGTGGTTAAAAAGCTTATGATTGCTAAATAACCTTTTATAGCCGAAATAGGGAAGAGGCTGCCGCATTTGTGGCAGCCTCTTTTTTATGTCCGCGGAAAAACGTACTTTTGCGGCCAAATTCAGCGCAATAAATGATTTCAGTCAACCAGATTTCGGTACATTTCACGGGAGAATATCTTTTTGATAATGTTTCATTTATTGTCAACGACCGCGACAGGATAGGGCTGGTAGGCAAGAACGGTGCAGGCAAAACCACCCTGCTGAAGATCTTTGCAGGCCTGATGGAACCCGAAAAGGGTTCGGTGGCCTACCCATCCGGAACCACCATAGGCTATTTGCCTCAGGAATTGGTTACCGACAGTGTTAAAACCGTTATGGAAGAAACCCTGACGGCTTTCGACGAAGTAAGAAATATTGGCAAAAAAATAAAACAACTCACAGAAGAGCTGGCAAATTTCACCGATTTCAACACGGCAGCATACGACGCCCTGGTGGATAAACTTAACCGGGCCAGCGAGCAGTATAAAATACTTGGCGGCGACACTATCCAGGCTGATGTGGAAAAGGTGCTGACCGGCCTGGGCTTCGAACCCGGTGATTTTGGACGCTACCTTACCGAATTTAGCGGCGGATGGAAAATGCGTGTCGAAATTGCCAAACTGCTTTTAAAACAGCCCTCGCTGCTCTTGCTTGACGAACCTACCAACCATCTGGACATTGAATCAATACAGTGGATGGAGGATTTTTTGCAGTCTTATAAAGGCGCTGTCATCGTGGTGTCGCACGACAGGGCTTTTCTTGATAATGTTACCCGGAGAACCGTCGAAATTTCTTTGGGTAAAATTTATGACTACAAAGCTTCGTATTCTGATTATGTGGAGATGCGCGAAGAACGCATTGAAAGCCAGATAGCCACCTATAATAATCAGCAGAAGCAGATTGAGCAGATCGAGCGGTTTATCACACGTTTCCGTTACAAGGCCACCAAGGCCAGGCAGGTGCAGTCGAGAGTGAAAATGCTCGAAAAAATGGAGATGGTGGAAATTGATGAAACAGATGCTTCGGCCATCAGATTTTTGTTTCCTCCGGCGCCACCTTCAGGCAGAGTGAGCGTGCAGGCCGACAAAGTGTCGAAAAGTTACGGTGAGAAACTAATTTTGAAGGATGTTGACCTCCTGGTGCCACGGGGTGAGAAAATAGCGTTTGTAGGACGCAACGGCGAAGGAAAAACCACCCTGGTAAAGATGTTGCTGAACCAAATTGAATATACAGGCAAGATACTTCTTGGTCACAATATTATCCCCGGGTATTATGCCCAGAATCAAACCGAAATGCTGGATGGTGAAAAAACAGTTTTTCAGACCATCGACGAAGTGGCTGTGGGCGATATCAGGCCTAAAATCAGGGCCTTGCTCGGCAGTTTTCTTTTTGGAGGCGATACTATCGACAAAAAGGTAAAAGTGCTGTCGGGCGGTGAAAAATCACGGCTGGCTCTGGCTAAGATGTTGTTGTCGCCTGTTAATTTGCTGGTGCTCGACGAGCCTACCAACCATCTCGATATGGTTTCAAAAGACATTTTGAAAAACGCGTTGATCCGTTTCGACGGCACCCTGATTATTGTTTCGCACGACCGTGATTTTCTGCAAGGCCTTACCAACAAGGTCTATGAATTCAAAAACAAAACCATAAAAGAGTACATCGGCGATATTTACTATTTTCTGGATGCCAAAAAGATCTCTTCACTCAAAGAACTGGAGCGAAATGTGCAGGGAAAAGTGCCGGCCGCCAATAAACCGGCCATTTCGGATAATAAGCTGAACCGCGAAAAGAAAAAGGATTTTGAACGCGAACAACGCAAGCTGGTTAACAAAATTACCCTGGCTGAACAGCATATCGAAAAACTCGAAGCAGAAATTGCCGGATTGGATAAGGTGCTTACAGACCCCGAAAAATATAAAGAAGCCCTGAATGATAAAGAAATATTTGATAATTATCAAAAATTCAAAAGTCAGCTGAAAGACGAAATAGATAAGTGGGAGGAGTTAAACAGGGAACTGGATGAACTCAACGCCAAAAATACCTGAAGGGCCTGATTTTAAAAGGCAAAGAAATATACCGTAGTAACAACAAAAGACCAGATTACCACTGAAGCGCTGAGATATACCAGCGTATATTTGTTTTTGTGGTAATACTTGTTGGCAAAAAATGAAACCAGAGGTATCGCAATCAGTGTAAACATACAGATGCCGTAAAGCCCCCATTTATTACGTACTTTTTTCACGTAAGTTTTCATTTGCCATTTTGAATTTTTATCGCTGGTGGCGAGTCCTGACGTATTATTTCCTGCTGAGGCTGCCGTGTTTTTTGTGGCGAAAATCCGGCGGAAATAAGGCCTTATTTTTCTTTTGTAAAATCTGATGATAAGGCCACTTAAATGGTAAAATAGGAATATCCCTATGATGCCGCTGATAGCAGTAATAGCTACCGTTTCAAAGTAACCCAATCCCATTTCGAGCGACAAGGGAGGTGCAAAGATCAGCTTTGCAATGCTCAGCACCACTATTTGTATTACCTTGAAAAATGTATCGACTTGTAGCAGTGAGAGGAGAAGAGTCATTTTAATGATAAAAAACTATAATTTCAAGACAAAATTATGAAAACATCTGAAGATAAACAAGAGAAATATTAAATTTTTACTCCATAGGCCAGATCGCCGGCATCGCCAAGTCCGGGAACGATATAAGCCTGAGCTGTCAGCTCGTCATCAATGGCGCCAACCCATAAGGTGGTATTTTTTGACAGGAAATTCTTCTTGATATACTCCACGCCCTGGAAGCTGGCTATGATGGCGACTATGTGGGTATGGGTAGGTTTGCCTTTTTCGAGCAGCGCCTTATGGGTGAGTACCAGCGAAGCCCCGGTGGCCAGCATGGGATCGGCCAGGATGAGCACCTTGTCGTTGAGGTCGGGGCTGGACGTATATTCCACGCGGATATCAAACTGCCCGTCTTTATAATGGTAGCGGTAAGCCGAAACAAAAGCGTTTTCCGAACCGTCGAAAAAATTAAGCAGGCCCTGATGCAGCGGCAGTCCGGCACGAAGAATAGTAGCCAGCACCGGATATTTTTTCAATACGGGAACCTCGGCCACACCAAGGGGTGTAACGATTTCTTTTTTCTCGTATTCAAGCTCCTTGCTGATTTCATAAGCTACGATCTCGCCCAGGCGTTCGAAATTACGGCGGAAACGCATGCTGTCTTTTTGTATTTCAGCATCGCGTATCTCAGCCACGTATTGATTTACAAGAGAATTTTCTGCTCCTAAGTTTCTTACCATGGGAATAAGTATTATTTCTTTGCTAAAGTAATTTATTTTTTATTTTCAACCACTATTGTCCGATAAAAATCTGAATAATTGATGAAAAGCCATAATGGAATGAGGTTTTGCGTGGATGTTTATTCAATAGGGGTATGTTTTTAGCAAAGGGTGAATTACTTTTCAGCAATTTATTTTACCTCTTATCCGCCAATTGGCGGATGTAAATTGCTGAAAATCAATTCTTCCTTTAGGACCGAGGAAAAAAACGGATACTTTTATTTACATCCTTTATTACAAGTTTAATTTTTATCGGACATTAATGATTTTCAACACAGATTTTATGATTTTAATTAAAAAATCAGGAAAAGTGCTGACTTCAATTTTTTGATAGTTACTTTCGGAGGCGCCAAAACTGCGGTAAAAACGGGCAAGGCTTGTATTGTCCGAACCTTCAAAATCCAGTATCAGCTGGCTGCCGGCATAGGTCCTGATAAAAAAATCGATAAGATACGGCATGACATGCTGTTTTTTTGCAGCGCCGGTGCTGGCGGAGAAGAGAAAAACAGCCCGTCCGCAACCTTTAACAAAAAAAATCCCTGCCTGCAATTCTCCGGCAGCGTAAATATTCCAAAACTCCCCGCAGGCTTGTCTGCCGGCGGCCACGGCAATCTTACGCAGCACATCATAGAAGTCGCGCGGCAGGGTACCTATTTTAGCTTCACTGTTGTTTCTGAATATCGTTATCAGATTTTCAAGTGTATCTTCCTGTTTGATGCTGAAATAATTCGCGGGTATTTTTTTCAGGTTGCGGCGGAGGTTCTCTGAATAAGACCGCTGAAGTTCGGAATAAGGCCTGTTGAGGTCAAGTTCCAGGTTGGTATGCTGACTCCGGGTGATATTCAGCGTTTCAACAGGGTTGCCGTGGTTCAGGAGGATCTCGGCATATTTGAATTTTGGCGGAATGGCCTTCACGAATTCCTCCACTTTGGACGATGTGATATTACTGGCTGAGAAAACCCCCAGTTGCTGGATAAGCGAAGGCGGAAAGATATACAGGAACCCCATCTTTTTCCGGCAGGGCAGCGGCATCACAAAGCTGTAATCATCTTCTACCAGTGCGTCCCAGCGTTCGCAGGCACTGTCGAGGTACCAACTGTATGCAAAAACATTCCCGTTGACAGAATTTCCGATACAGGCATCCCATTTATTTTTATTTATCTCGCTGTATGGCAGGTATTTGATCATCCGGATAATCCTGTTTTTTCTGTGATTTGGAATTTTATGAATTCAAAGATAAATTTTAATTCCAAAAGTGCCGGATTTCAATAAATTTTTTTGATAATTCTCAATAAGCGTAACCCTCCGGCAAACTACATCTTGCCCGCCTGAGCAAAGATACGCAACTTGCGGTCAAAAAAATCATGACCAAACAAGAGAAGAAAGCCGTGATGTTCGGCATGGTTGAGCAGTGGCAGGAAAG
>JAGNBV010000074.1 GCA_018004645.1 Bacteroidales bacterium | reverse complement strand
ACCTATTCCTATTCCCGCGATGGAATGGTGTTTGTTTTTGTGGAGCTGAGCAAAAATGTACACGACAAAGATGAAGTCTGGTCGAAAATAAAACACGGGCTGAAGGATTTTAAAATGCAGTTGCCGGCGGGTGTGCTGGCCATAGTGGTGAACGATGATTTCGGAAACACCTCTTCGCTGCTGATCACCATGGAATCGAAAGATAAGAACTACAGGGAACTGGAAAATTATATGGACCAGTTATGCAGTAAATTACGTACTGTTGATGCCATGGGAAATATCAAGGTGTTTGGCAAACAGAAAGAAGAGATCGGGGTGTATATTGAACAGGAAAAATTGGCTTCTTATGGAATCAGCTCAAAAACACTCATGCTTAATTTGTATTCCCAGGGCTTTTTGAGTATGGGTGGCAGCCTCGAAAACAACGATATACATATTCCGATCCACATCAATACGCCCTTTACTTCTGAAAAAGAAGTTGCCGAACAAATTGTATATACCGATCCTGACGGAAACGTGATCCGCCTGAAAGACATAGCCAAAATTGAAAGAGAATACGAAAAACCCGACAGTTACATCAACAAGAATGGTGAAGAGACCCTGGTATTGTCGGTGGAGATGCAGTCGGGCAACAATATTGTGAAGTTCGGGAAAAATGTGGAAACCGTGTTGGAAGAGTTTCAGAAAACACTGCCCGCCAGCGTTTCGTTGTACCGGATTACAGACCTGCCTAAAGTGGTTAGCACGTCTGTGAGCTCGTTCATGCGCGACCTGGTATTTGCTATTCTGGTGGTAATTTTAGTCATGTTGATGTTATTTCCCGTGCGCTCGGCATTGGTGGCCGCATCAGGCATCCCTATCGCTATTGCTATAACCTGGGCATTTATGTTTGCCTGCGGCATGGAATTGAACACGGTAACCCTGGCGGCATTGATTGTTGTTCTTGGAATGATTGTAGATAATTCTATTGTAGTTATTGATGGTTATATCGACAATCTGGAACACGGCTATTCGCGCTGGCACTCGGCTATAAAAAGCGCAAAAGATTATTTCCAGCCGCTTCTCATCGCCACACTGGCTATGAGTGCCGCTTTCTTCCCTTTTATGTTCACACTTACCGGCCCTTTGCATGATTTTATCAAACACTTTCCGTGGACGTTTGGCTTTGCACTTACGATCTCACTGGTCATTGCCATGCTGATGACGCCTTTCCTTGAATACCGTTTCATCAAAAGGCCACGGGCCAACGCAAAACTTTCCATAGCCATAAAAGCCCAAAACAAATTCTTTACCGGCCTGCAGGGCGGTTATGAATGGTTGCTTGAAAAATGTTTTTTGCACCCGGTGAGGACAATAGCTGCCGGTATGCTGGCTATTGCAATATCGGTTGTCATGTTTCTGTTTACACCGGTGCAGATGATGCCTGTGGCGGAACGCGATTGCTTTGCCGTCGAAATTCACCTGCCTGCCGGCAGTTCGCTGGACCAGACACAGATGGTGAGCGACAGCATGCAAAAAATATTAATGAAAGATTCCCGTGTTGAATCGGTAACCGCTTTTGTCGGCACCAGTTCTCCCCGGTTTATGGCAACCTATGCGCCTAACCTACCCGGCAAAAATTTCGCACAGTTTATCGTCAATACCAACTCAAACAAAGAAACGGAAGATTTGCTCCGGGATTATTCTGGAAAATACGCCAACCATTTTCCTAATGCCATCATTCGCTTTAAACAAATCAATTATCAGGTGGCCAGAAATCCTATTGAAGTCCGTTTTACCGGTGATGATATCGAACAACTGCACAATGAATCTGATAAGCTGGTGGCTTTTATGCATACGCTTGACGGCGAACTTTCGTGGATACATACCGATTTTGACGGTTACCAGCCTTGCGCCAAAATTGATCTGGATCAGGTAGAAGCCAGCCGTTTGGGAATCACAAAATCGATGCTGGCCGTTGATCTGGCGACCAGTTTCAACGGCATGCCGCTAACCACGCTGTGGGAAGGCGATTATGCCGTTCCCGTGAAACTCAAAAGAGACCGCAAAAGCAGTGATACCGACTTTCAGTCGCTCGAAAACGAAATAATCCCCACGCTGATCCCCGGTGTGTGGGTGCCGTTGCGCCAGGTGGCCAGCATCACACCCGACTGGCAGCCGACACAGATTGTCCGGCGAAACGGCGTACATAGCCTTACCGTTTCCTGCGACTTGAAGTTTGGCGGAAGCGAGCCGAAAAGCCTGGCTAAAATCAAGAAATACATCGACAAGACTCTTGTTCCGCAGTTGCCGCCTGATATAAAAATTTCTTATGGCGGACTGGAAGATACCAACAAAGCGCTTATCCCCGAAATTGTAGCAGGACTTTTCCTTGCAATCCTGATAATTTTCTTTTTCCTGTTATTCGCATTCAAAAAGATCAGCATTTCAATTCTGGCTATTGCCTCCACTTCGTTCAGTTTGCTGGGCGCTATCATCGGGATCTGGATTTTCGGAATCGACTTCGGCATAACCTCTGTCCTTGGTGTGGTCAGCCTGATCGGCATTATTGTCCGTAACGCCATCATCATGTTTGAGTATGCAGAGAAATTAAGGACTCAAAAAGGTTACAGCGCCAGAGAAGCCGGCCTGGAAGCAGGGAAACGCCGCATGCGGCCAATTTTCCTAACATCGGCGGCAGCCGCTGTTGGCGTTATTCCAATGATCATAAGTAAAAGCACCCTTTGGATGCCAATGGGAGTCGTGATCAGTTTCGGAATGCTCTTCTCGGTCGTACTCGTGGTAACTATCTTGCCGGTTGTCTATTGGCAGGTTTATAAAAATGTAAAAATAAAAAAGGTAAATACACATTAAGAACACAGGTATTAAAATACTTAAAACAGGTAGAAATATTATTTGACCTGATTTTTTTAAGAATATAAAATGAAAAAAACAATAATCACTATTATAGTCCTGTTTGCCATCCTTCCCGTAAAAGCACAGTTTTCGCTTGACAGTTGCAAGAAGATGGCTGTGGCCAATAATGCCAAAGTGAAAAATGCCTTATTGGAAATTGAAGCGGCAGGGCAGACTAAGAAGGCGGCGTTCACCAGGTATTTTCCCCATGTCAGCGCTGCGGGAAGCGCCTTTATGTCGAACGAATCATTTATTGATGTTGATCTGAACGACGTTGACCTGAATGTAACATTTGAAGACCAAAGACTCAATGAGATACTGCAAACGCTTTATTCTAATTATGGGAACTACCTTCCCGATGCAACTTTAAATGCACAAATGATGGACAAGGGCATTGTGGCAGGGGTTACAGCAGTTCAGCCGGTTTTTGCAGGAGGTAGGATTGTGCATGGTAATCAGCTGGCAAAACTCGGTGTTGAAGCATCGCACTACAAATACAACATGGCCGAAGATGGCGTGTTGCTCAAAACCGAAGAGTATTACTGGCTGGTTGTTTCGTTAAAGGAAAAACTAAAAACCATAGCAAGTGCCGAAAAGCTTTTGGATACGCTGTACAAAGATGTAAATGGCGCCTTTGAATCGGGAGTAATTATACAAAATGACCTGTTGAAAGTAAAACTTAAACAAAACGAACTTAGCTCCAATCGTTTAAAATTGGAAAACGGAATCGCCTTAGCCACCATGGGGTTGTGCCAGTATATTGGCTTGGCCTATCAGGAACAATTACAACTTGCCGACTCTGTTGATTTTGACAATGAGATTCCGGCGCCCTGGCAATATAAAACCAACCATAACGAAGCCGTAAAAAACCGTGATGAGTTTAAATTGCTTGCACTGAGCGTGGATGCAGAACACTTGAAAAAGCAAATGCTCCTCGGTGAAACCCTGCCACAAATAGGTGTTGGCGCCGGCTATCTGTACAATAACCTGATGGAAAAAAACAATACCAACGCTGTCGTTTTTGCCAGCGTTAGCGTGCCAATTTCGGGTTGGTGGGAAGCCATGCATACCCTGAAAAAACAAAAAATACAACAACAAATTGTTGAAAACGAGCGGAATGATAAAAATGAGCTGCTCCTCCTTCAGATGCAACAGGCATGGAATGCTGTTGAAGAGGCCTATAGCCAGATACAGCTTGCAAAAGAAGCTATGAACGAAGCCAGGCAAAACCTGAAAGTTACCACCGACTATTATCGTTCCGGCATGAAAACTATTTCTGAAGTATTGGAGGCTCAGACGCTGTTACAGCAGGCCGGAAACCTATACACAGACCAAGCTGTTCAATTCAGAATCAGGCTGACTGCGTATTTGCAGATGGTGAAAAATTAGCATGATGTACATTAAAGTACCCGAATAAAAAAAGTCCACGCACGGGATTTTCTGGTTTTACAGGACTTTTTATTACGGGATGCCATATTCGAGCCCAATAATTTTTTTTGCATTCCAGCTGGCAAATGCAAAACTGGCTTTTAAAAATGATGGTGGACCGAATTTTTCAACGGCGTTGTTTGAAAAACCATAACCTTCGGTGGGAATGCCAAAAAAATTTTTATCCAGTTTTCCGTCTTTATTGATATCGTGCAGCACTGCAATGGCATAATCGCCATAAGGAATGTTTTCGAATTTTATCAGTTCAACATCGGCGCTGATTTTTGTGGTACTTCCCTTGTAAGGTTCCTTATTAGGAAAATCTGCCGCGTTGTTATACAGAGCAACCATCAATTGCCCTATTTTACTTTTAAAACCCCTGACAAGGACAAACAACGTACCCGTTTCGGGTTTCAGTAATTCTTTTTCGCTGTGTACAGAAAAAGTCCCCGCAGTACAAATAATAATCAAAACCAAAGCTATTTTTTTCATGATTTCTGAATTTATTTTTCCTTTAACCTTAGTGTAAAGGATTCACTTTGTTTTTTATTACGTATAAGGGTTCAACTCTTTCTGAATCATATTTTTGTGTTGGTTACTTTTTACTTGTCAAACGTATTAGGGAGGGATGTTATTTTTGTTTTGACGCAAACAACTCAACTTTTTATTGTCTCTAAATAAGGATTCTACACAATAATTTTATTGTGCAATTTGAATATTTTTTTGAAAAAATATTCTGTAAAAAAAACTGACTTTAAAAGACATTATTTTCCAGTCGGGATATCTCTAATTCTTAAATTCTTACTCGGCGGCAAAAACAGCCGGTTTTGCTTTTTCCTGCTTTGAATTATCCACAAAAAACACTATTTTTGTAAAGGATATTTTATAAGCATGAAACATCAATTCTTACTTTTAACTATTATTTCTATGACCTTTATACATACCGGATGTAATTCGCAGGGGAAAACCGACCCTTCAGAAAAAAAATTTCTGGTCGCTTATTTTTCGCATACCGGAAACACACGGCAGCTTGCCGCCCAAATCCAACAGGCGTTGCAGTGCGATATTTTTGAAATTGTGCCCGAAAAACCTTATCCCAACGATTACGATAGCTGTGTGTATCAGGCCAAGAAAGAAATCAAGTCGAATTATAAGCCTGTCCTGAAGACTCATATCGGAGATATAAACAATTATGATGTAATCTTTGTGGGATCGCCTTGCTGGTGGCATACCATCGCGCCGCCTGTGGCCGCCTTTTTAGCCGAAAATGATTTTAGCGGAAAAACCATCGCCCCGTTCATGACACATGAAGGCTCGGGCATGGGTGTCAGCCTGGATGACATTAAAAAACTTTGTCCGCAGTCCATCCTGCTGGAGCCTCTTCCCATAAGAGGCAGCAAAGTAAAAAATGCAGGGGAAGAAGTTTCTGCCTGGCTGAAAAAACTGAAATTATTAAAATAATCCTCTCAAAAAAATCAATAAAAATCTCATTTACAAAACATTAAAAAATAAAAAATATGAACTCAACACCAAAAAAAGGTCCTTATGCCGTTGACCTTGAAGCCGGAAAAGAATATTACTGGTGTGCCTGCGGAAAAAGTAAAAACCAGCCCTTTTGCGATGGGTCGCACCAGGGAAGCAACATCGTGCCCTTAGCATTCAAGGCTGCAGAAACCGGCAAAGTTTATTTATGTGGATGCAAACGCACCCAAAAACCGCCTTTCTGCGACGGCACCCATACAAAACTTTAAGGTATCAGAGGCCGATAAACTCCTGCAGGCATATCTTTATGCGCTGCTCATCGCCCACTATCCAAACTTTATCCTTCAACCTGATAATTTCATCCGGTTCGGGATTTAACAAGCGCTGGCCTTTTCTTTCAATACCCACAACCAGGCTATGGGTTTTTTCACGGATTTTGGATTGGCGCATATTCAAATTCAGTAACACCGACTTGGGCCCCACCGTGAAATGATGCAGCGACACTTTGGGCCGTGATGTCAATACAGCTATATCTTCCGATGAAATTTCGAGAAACCCGCTAAACTTTTCTATCTGTTCATCCGTTCCTATCACCGAAAGTATATCGTGCGGGAAAATGCGTGTTTCGCGATCAGGAACATTAATATACAGGTCGTCCCTGACTATCATCACCACGTTAACGCCAAATTGTTCGCGAATTTTTGCCTCCGACAGGGTTTTTCCCACTAGCGACGAATGCTCTTTTATTTCCACGGAACCTATATGTATATCCCATGTAGTCAACACATTATCGGCATCATTTTTAATGGTACTGCATTCATTTAGGTTGATCAGAAACCTTGTTTCAATTTTTCGGTAAAATTTCTTTATTTTTTTTGAAAAAACTGCCAGTAGCAGCAAGGCGGCAACCATACCAATGATGGCTATGCCTGTGGAAAACAACAGGTAAAACAACAATCCCACATAAATAACCGCCAATACTATCCGCGACATCAGTAATACCAGCAAGGGCCCCCGGTGTTGGGCACGTTGCCACACGTTGGCATAAGCCTGACGTTTGGTTCTTCTAAAAGCCAACGCCCATAAAAACGGCGACAGCACAAAAAGCGTTACCACAACGGTAATAATACGACTGAATTTATAGGCGTAAAACAACGGCTCTATATATCTGGTACTCAATATAATAATAGTGATGATAATAACCGAAAAAACCGTGATGCTCAAAAAACTGGCGCGCAGCACCTTTTTCCAGTCGCTGATTTCAGAAATATCGCGGGTGCTGAGACTGTAATTATCGATAGCCTTAGTCCACTTTTCGGGCAGCGAAGCGGCAAAGAATCTATAAACAGGTTCCGAAAAACGCATCATGTAAGGAGTAAAAAAGGTGGTAAGCACCGATACGGCAACCGCAATTGGATATAAAAACCCGCTGGTTACTTTTAGTGTCAGTCCCAGGGTGGCGATAATAAATGAAAATTCCCCAATCTGCGAAAGGCTCATTCCCGACCGTACGGCTATATTGAGTGGTTGACCAGAAATTATGGCTCCGGCGGCTACAAAAAGGGGTTTCCCGAGCAACAGCATCAGGGTAGCCGCAACTACCGGCAGAAAATTTTCGCCCAATATGCTCAAATCCAACAACATACCAATAGAAACAAAAAATATGGCGCCAAAAAGATTTTTAACCGATTCGGTAATGTGCTCAATTTTAGCGCCTTTGGTCGTTTCGGCCAGTATCGAACCCATGATAAAAGCGCCCATAGCGGGTGAAAATCCGGTATAGGCAGCCAGCACCACCATTAACAAACACAAGGCCAGAGAAATGATCAGCAATGTTTCTTCATTGATTAATTTTCGTATATGATGCAAAATGGTGGGCAGAAAAAATATGCCCGACACAAACCACAACACCATGAAAAAAGCAAGTTTCAGCACCGAAAAAAGCATTTCACCTCCGGCCACCGATTTTCGTACAGCCACCGTAGATAGCAGCGCCAGTAACAACACTGCCACCATGTCCTCAATTACCAGCACTCCTTTGACAACACCGGCAAATTTTTGATTTTTCAATCCCAGCTCATCAAATGCCCTAATGATAATGGTGGTGGAGGCAATGGAAAGGATACCGCCCAGAAAGAGACTATCCATAGTACTCCAACCCAGCAATTTTCCCAACAAAAAACCCGTTAGCAGAGTCAGCAACACCTCGATAACCGCCGTAATCAGGCTTGAAGTCCCAACTTTCAGCAGTTTTTTGAAACTGAATTCCAGCCCCAGTCCGAACAACAAAAAGATAACTCCAATATCTGCCCAGGTCTGTATGCTTTGCGTTTCAACCAACGAACCAAACAACTTAATATTTGGGCCAACCAGCACTCCGGCTATGATATAGCCCAATACCACCGGCTGTTTTAGCTTTTTAAACAGCAGCGTTACCACAGCGGCAGCCCCTAAAATTATTGCCAAATCCAGTATTAGTGCAGGAAGGTGCGGCATTAGATTTATTTAATCTGTAATTTTCCGATGGGATAAAAGTACAATATTTTTAAAAATTAGCCGGCCCATAATAATCATTACCCATTATACTCTCATGGATTAAATTAAATATATTTTTTGTGTTTTACACGCATATTTATTAGTTTTATCATAATTTTTCTTATTTTTGCTATCATTAATTTCTGTAACAAAAATTTTCTTTGTGGTCGCATTTGATAGTCACTTTTTCATTTTTTGTACACGAAATTTATTAATTTTGTATAGTTAAATTAAATCCTGTTTATCATGAAACGTTTAGGTTTGATCTTATTTTTATTATCTATTGTATTAATACCCCAAAGAGAGGTGTTTGCCTATGGTGTTACAAGCATCGGCGGTTCGGGGTGGTCAGGCACACTAAATTATTCGGCCAATTCCACTATTTATTTGTGTTATGGCTCTAGTGTAACATTATATTCAGATGTCCCGGCTTCGACAACTGTCGGCGGAACTGTCTATTATAAGAAGTGGCAGACCTCCGGTGACGCGAATACCTGGATCACTACAAGCTATTCTGGCGGAATGTCAACTGCCTCTTACTCACAGTATTACCGATGTGTTCAAAGAAGCACGGGGAACGTGGTTCTGGAAGGCAGCGCAACACCCTGGGTGCGTATTATATTTGGCCCAAGCTATGTCTCAATGGTATCAAATGTTTCCACAACAAATTACACCGGAACCCAATTTGATGCCCACTGGAATACCTCCAGCACACCGCACGGCCCCGGCAACCTGGCTATCCGGCATTATATGTTTTGCTCCACCACCCCTGATTTTCAAACGAATACACAAGCTCCGGGTTTTAACACTGCCTGTGCCAAATTGATAACGGCTTGCTCCGACCCCTCCTCAGCAATTGCAGGATGTACAAACAATTCAACACCTGTTTCTTATACGGTTACAGGGCTTACTCCCGGCGTTACCTATTACTGGAAAGTGGTGGCACAGTCATATCACGAAGAAAGCCGCAACGGCGACTTGTATTGCGGTGTCCAGAGTTCCTATACAGCCACGCAGACCGTGTCGTCGTGCTCTGCGCCACAGGTAACCACCCAGCCCGTTTCGCAAACTGCCTGTGCCGGTAGTTCTGCCACCTTATCGGTGGCTGCTTCAGGCACGCCCACCCTGACCTATCAATGGCGGAAAAACGGTTCCAATATCAACGGGGCTACCAACGCATCCTTCACCTTAGACCCCCTTACAGCAGCAGATACCGGCAGTTATACAGTGTACATCACCAATGGATGCGGCAACACTACTTCCACTGCGGCACACCTTACTTTGGGAACCCCTCCTGTGATTACCACACATCCTTCGGACATCACCGATGCATGCCAGGGTACCAGTATCAGTTTCAGCGTGACGGCCACAGGCACTCCTGCTACATACCAGTGGCAGGTTTCTACCGACGGTGGAACAAATTTCAACAACATTACTGCTGCCGGCACTGCCCCCACCTATTCAGGATGGACAAGCGCCACACTGGGAGTATCCAATTTCTCTCCGTTGGCAAACAATGGACACCAGTACCGCTGTATTGTCGCCTCGCCGTGCCTCCCCAACGACACATCAGACGCTGCTTTGCTATGGATTTCCGATGGCCCCGGCCCCGTTACGGTGAGCGGGGGTGGCACTTTCTGTGGTAGCGCGCAGCTCACAGCTACCGGCATCTCGGGCTTTACAGTCTATTACTAGGGAACCACGGCCGGAGGAACCTCCCTGGGCAATCCTTCTTCTTCACAAACAGTAACAACATCGGGAACCTATTATTTCCGCACCTATGATGGCATATGCTGGGGTCCTGAAGGCGCCGCCACCGTGACCATCAACGCTATTCCCGGTGCGGTCAGCGTAAGCGGCGACACCACCCAATGCGGAGGCACCGTAATTCTGAATGCCAGCGGCGGCTCAGGAGGTACTATTTACTGGCAGGGCACTACCAGCCATGGAACATCGACCTCCACACCGGCAACATCACAATCCGTGAACACTTCGGGAACTTATTATTTCAGGCCATACAACGGGGTTTGCTGGGGTGCACAAGACAGCGCCATAGTAACCATTGTACCCGAAATAGGTACTCCGGTATTTGCTCTTGGCTCTACTTCCAGCCGTTGCCAGGGCGCAGGGGCCATCTCTTATGGCGCCACTGCGGCCAACACGACAGGCCTTACCTATAGTCTCGACGGCACCAGCCTGGCTGCAGGCAATACCATAGATACCGCCACCGGCATAGTTACCTACCTGGCCGGATGGAACGGCATTTCGGTGATTACCGCAACAGCAACAGGTTGTGGCGGACCAAAAACTTCCGACCACTTTGTTATGACAAATACCATTGTGCCGACGACCGTTTCGATATCGGCCACTCCCACCGGCTCCGTGTGTCACGGCACTACGGTTACATTTACCGCCAACGCTGCCAACCAGGGCAGCACGCCGGTGTATGAATGGTTTGTCAACGGGACTCCTGCAGGCACCAATAGCTCCTCTTTTTCAACGGCAGCCCTGGAAATGAGCGATAAGGTCAGTTGCCGACTCACGTCCAGCCAAAATTGCATTACCGGCAACCCTGCACTGTCCGACACTATTACCATGATTGTCAAACCCAGCCTGACCCCTACCGTTACTATTTCCACGCCTGACGGGTTTGGCTGCAACGGCGAGGTGGTAACCTTTTCGGCTATGATTACCAATGGCGGCACCACCCCGGCCTTTGCATGGTATGTAAACACTACCCCGATGGGCAACAACGACAGCGTATTTGTAATCAATACTTTGCAGAATGGTGATTCGGTGAAATGCCGTCTCACCTCTAATCAGGCCTGTGTCATCAACAATCCTGCCTGGTCCAACACCATCCATGTTGTCATCAGCGGCGCTCCCACGGCAGAAGCAGGGATCCATACCACCTATTCGGGAACACCGGTACAACTGGGCAATGCGGCCAACGGCCCCGGAACCATCACCTGGTCTCCCGCCGCCGGACTCAACAATCCTTCGGCTGCACAGCCCCTGGCTTCGCCTTCCGTAACCACCACTTATACCTTATCGATAAACAACAACGGTTGCATCGGCACCGATACCGTTACGGTCACCGTAGCCGGCACCAACTTTACTATCAGCGGTAAAACCATGTATGCCCGCAAAGCTATGGCTGGCAACCCCGCACCTGCACTCCCCACTTATAACTCATTGATTTATAACATCAACAAAGTGATTGTCATATTAAAATCATTTCCGACAGGTACCGAACTGGCCAGAGACACCAGCAATGCCTCCGGCGTATTTCAGCTTAACAATATCCCTGATGGAAATTATATACTCTCCTACGACAAATATACGGCAGACACTATGCAGATGGTCAACAACATCAATGCTATCGACATCGCCATTTTGAAATATTTGCTCGGCAACGATACACTGGTGGATCCTTCCAGAAATTTCTCGAAAACACACAAGCGTGCCGCCAATGTAGACAACAACAGCACCATCAATGCTGTTGACATTGCCCGTATCAAGGCAAAAATCGGAAATCCCGGCAACGCTTCCAGCAACTTCCCGAAAGGAAACTGGCTGGCCATCGATACCATGGTAAGCGTGGCCGGAGCCAACTTAAACATCAACCTGCAAACTATCGGCTATGGTGACTATGATGCCTCGTCGAACCAATACAGGGATTCGGTTACTACCTGGACCACGGCAAAATCGTCGCCGGACCGAAATATAATCCTGCCGACCGACGAATCGGTAATTATTGATGACGATGAGTATTTTGAGGTTCCCCTGCGAATTAACACTAAAATTAACGAACTATCGGCCATAGGCCTCGAGCTGACCTATCCTGTCAACGGGTACCGTCTGGTAAGTGTAACTATGCCGGAGACGAACAAAAAAATCAACGCAACCCAAATCAATCCTTCTTTGGAAGAAATCATTGCACAGGATGACGATATGCTGGTTACCGATATCGACAACACCATCCGGGTGATTTTTGCCACTGTCAATCATTTTGATGTTGCCGCCCATGAAGAAATACTGCGTTTGGGTTTCCGTAAAGTAAGCAAACCGGCACAGGGTGAACTTGATTTTTCATTGTCTGGCACGGGCATAATTGCCGACCAATATGGCATAACGAATGATGATGCCTCCCTGTTAATGCCAAAATTCTTTGTTCAGAGCAGTGCTTCAGAAGATGTCTTTGGTTTTGCGGCCTATCCCAACCCTTTTACCGACGATGCCACCCTTACCTATACGACACCGGAAAGCGGTCGCTTGAGTATCAAAGTGTTTAATGTGCTGGGTGAACTTGTTGCTGTATACGAAAATATCGCACAGCAAGCAGGAACATTTACCACCACAATATCTGGGAAAGGATGGTCTGCAGGAATTTATTCGCTGAAACTCGAATTTGAAGGGGCTGTTTCATGTAAACACGCCTCGTTGAAAATGATCAGGCAGTAACTCGTTGAAAGTTTCTGTAATAAAGTAATAAATCGGTGTTATATCATTGAGGGCATATCTTAAGGAAATGCCTGATACGATAAGAAAATTCCGGCTATTTATTATTTTTCCTGAGTTTTTTTACTCCATAAAATATGCCTACCAGCGCAAGAATTCCCAGGCCCTGTACCGGAACGCTGCTATTTGGCGCAGGGGGAGGCGCCTGAGCCAGTGCGTTAAAAATGAAAAACGGTACCATCAGAAAAATGAATATTACTATTTTCTTGTTCATTTTTTTTCAATAATTTTTTTGAGATTTTTCACATTTGTACGATACAAATAAAAAAATGTTCTGATCGGACCGGATTAATTTTTTTTAAAAATGATAAAAACTATTGTAAAGTATACTTAGTATTAACTTTATGTTTATTTTTATATCAAATTATTAGCCTTTATTTATTAATAAAAATTTGTATCATGAAAAGACTTCTATTTTTGGTTTTACTGATTGCCATTGTATTGTTTTCCACTGCTCAATTCAGTCACGGACAGGATCTGTTATCTGACCTGAAAAAAACTGAAATCATGGGAAACAACTTTGGGCAACAACATGACATTGGTAATCATCTTTTTGCTGAAAAACAAACAAAAACAAATCCTTTAAAAAGCCTGATATATAAATTTGACACTATCATCACCTATGATACTTTGGAGGCAACCCTTTTAAGGTACACACAATCATTTGACATAGCCGGAAATGTGCTGGTTTATATGTGCGAACCCTTGCAGAGCGGATTTGACGTTTACTATGAAAGAAGAACCTATACATATGACGCTTATGGCAACATACTTACGGATATTGTTGAAAACAGGCAGGGCGGAGCCTGGACTAATTACATTAAAAATACTTGTACTTATGATGGATCCGGCAACATGATAACCGATCTTTATGAAGAATGGCAGGGTGGGGCCTGGGTCCAATACTTGTTTGATACAAACACCTATGACCTGAATAACAATATGTTGGTTGGCCTGACCAAAATAAATCAAGGCGGCCTTTGGGAAAACAATTTCAGGAGAACGTATGCCTATGATAGTAACGGAAACATTGCTACTTATCTTCGCGAACAGTGGCAAACCGGAGCTTGGGTCAATTACCAATTGGATACGTGTACCTTTAATTCCGCCGGGAAAATTCTGACACGCCTTGAAAGACATTGGCAAACCGGAGCCTGGACTGATTGGCTAAAGGTAACGAATACATACGATGTGAATAATAATATTTTAACCTCAACACAAGAAGCATCACAAGGCGGAGTTTTGGTTAATAATCAAAAAATGACCTATACGTATGATGTCAACGGAAATACCACAACCTCTTTGTTTGAACAATGGCAGGGCGGAGCCTGGGTAAATTTTGTACGGCATACTTACTCATACGACGCAAACAACAACCTGATTTCTGATGTTGGCGACCTTTGGCAGGGTGGAACCTGGCTTACCATGCAAAGGCTTACCTATACATTCGATGCTTATGGTAATTCAATTGCCGGGAAATTCGAGAAATTTACCAACGGAAACTGGCATCCGTATGTTGTTGATTTATTAAATTTATGTGAAAACAAAATATGGAAGATAAAAACCCTTCATGGATACCGTTATGGTGCGCATTTTGTAAGTGCTGGTCCTGCAGGCATAGCTAACATACACCAAAATGAATTGTCCTTCAGTGTATTCCCCAATCCAGCTGCTGAAAAAATAAATGTTACCTACGATTCATTTACCAAAACAGACAAGATAACGATTTCTGTCTGTGATATTAATGGTAGGTTGTTTTTATCCCAACCTATGGACCAAAAAGACATGCAGATCGACATTGCCGGACTATCCAA
>JAGNBV010000073.1 GCA_018004645.1 Bacteroidales bacterium | reverse complement strand
TGCAGTTTTGTATCAGCAGTTTCAGGGCTTTCTGAGTCTTATCGTCCGTGCCGATGCCGGGGCCAACTCCCACGGCATTATATGTATCGAGGTCGATATTGCCTGAGATGACGTGCTTGTCTTCATCTATGCTGCATATGATTTCAGGCAGGCTGCATTGCATAATTTTATAACCGGCTTTGGGAATGTGCGACGTAACCAGGCCTGCTCCTGATTTTATGCAGGCGTGTGCAGCCAGCACCGCAGCTCCCATTTTGCCATAAGATCCGCACACCAGCAGGGCATGGCCGAACATTCCCTTGTGCGAAAACCGGCTCCTTGGTTTGATGATCGCCCTGCAGTCGGCTTCTTCCACAAAATAGTTGTTTACTGTAGTCTTTTCAATAAAATCAGGATGAAGCCCGATGGGAAGTACATGCCAGTTGCCGGCATATTTTTCATTGCCTGCAAAAAGAAACGACAGTTTGGGGACTTGAAACGTTAGGGTTTGTCTGGCTTGTATAATTTTCCCGTTGTTGTCGCTATTGTCTTCACCGAACAGGCCGGAGGGGATATCCACCGCAACAACTTCAGCGGAGCTTTTGTTGATGGCTTCAACCACATCGGCGGCAATGCCTCCGGTAAGCGGCTTCGATAGTCCCGAACCCAGGATGGCATCCACCACAACATCTTTTCCTGCTATGACCGGAATATCTGCTGTAGTGGCGATGTCGTTAATTTTTATTTTTTTTATTTTCAATAAACGCTGGTGATTGGTAATAAAGTCTTCGGAGCTTTTATCGCTGAAACGGACGATAAAAGTTTCTGCCGGAATATTCTTTTCAGCCAGCAGGCGGGCAATCACCAGGCCGTCGCCGCCATTGTTGCCTGTACCACAAAATATTTTGTAATTTCTGTTTTTTCCGTAGTGCTGTACAAGCCAGTTGAAACATTTGCCTGCGGCACGTTCCATAAGATCCACCGATGGGATAGGTTCATTGGCTATCGTGAAGGCATCTGCTTCACGTACCTGTACTGCCGTTAGAATTTTCATGGATTTAAAAGAAAACTGTCGGAGGAATAGTTGACAAGGCCAATGATAAACACTACGTAAAGAATATATAACAGGGTAACGACGATGGAAAGTATCAATCCGATAATGCCTGTTATCTTTGCTGCGCGCATCATTCCCAGCGATCCCGGCTTATAGTCGGGCGGATTTTCATTGTATATTTTCATGCCTTTATTGTAAAGTACCAAGGCTACTATGGCGGCCACCCAGCCGAAATAGCACAACACCACGATGGAAACGATTCCGAACACCATGGCGGTAACGGAATAGGGAATCATTTTTGGTCTGAGCACATGTCTTTTATATTCCTTTTGCGGTGGCAATGAAAAATCTGTTTGTTGTTCTTCCATGGTCATTTTTTTATAACAAAGTTAATGGTTTTTTATTCATTGTGAAAAAGTTTTTAGCACGAAATGCTACATGCCTTTTATCGATTATAGTGCATGTATGGCAAATTTGAAAATGTAATTCCCGGTAATAATTATTGCGTTCACAATAAAAAATACAATCAGGATTTTGTGCCCGTTTTTAAAGCGGAAAACCAGAAACAAGGCCAGGTAACACAACATAAGCGTTACCGGCAGCAAGGCAGGCCAGGCTTTCAGGCTTTCAGTAAAGTTTCCTTTCAGCAGTTCAATGATGGCTCTTTGTGTGCCGCAGCCCGGACAATCAATGCCAAAAATACTCTTAAAAAGGCAGGGTGTTGTGTGATGTTCGAGCCAGTGGATGATGTTTAGTTGCATGGCTCATTAAGTTATACATATTCCAAAGCCTGTTCAATATCCTGTATGAGAACTGCTGGTTCTTCCAGTCCTGCATACATCCGGATCAGATTAAACGGAATAGCTTTGTTGTTGTTCATGGAGCTGTAAAGCACCGAGCCCGGAAAAACAAGGGATTCGTAACCTCCCCAGGAACACGCCAGCAGGAATCGTCTCAGTTTGTTACAGAACATATCCACTTTTTCCATCTCTTTTGTCTTTAAAGTAAATGAAAACAGTCCTCCGGCTCCTTTCATCTGTTGTCTGGCCAGTTCGTACTTAGGATAGCTTTTTGCAAATGGCCATAATACCTTATCAATCTTTGGATGATCTTCAAGAAAACAGACTATTTTCTGCGTTGTTTCGCTGATCTGTTTCATCCGCACAGGCAATGTTCTTAATCCGCGCAGTATCAGCCATGCGTTATCCGGTGTTATAATGCCGCCAAAAGCAAGGTATTCCTGTGAAAATAATTTGCGAATCATTTTTTCGGTACCACAGATTACACCTGCAATGAGGTCGCTGTGGCCGCCTAAGTATTTGGACGCAGAATGCACCACGATGTCGATTCCTAATTCGGCAGGATTCTGGTACAGCGGTGTGGCATAGCTGTTGTCGATTATGGTGGTTATTTCATGCTGTTTTGCCAAAGCTGCCACGGCTTTCAGGTCCTGGAGTTCCATCATAAAAGAGGTGGGGCTTTCGAGCATGATGAGCCGTGTTTTCGGCGTGATGGCATTTTTAAAGTGTTCTATTCTGGTGCCGTCAATAAAACTGACGTTTACACCGAATTTTTTCAGTATGTCATGAAAAAGTGTGTATGTCCAGCTGTAACAATTTGTTACACAAATCGCATGGTCGCCAGCCGCAAGGTTGCCGAACACTGCGGTGCTGATGGCGGCACAGCCGCTGGCGGTGATCAGCGCATCTTCTGTTTTTTCCAGCGCAGCCATTTTTTTCCGGAGTATGCTGACAGTCGGGTTGTTTCCTCTTGAATAGAAAGGTACTTCAAATTCCCTGTTGATATTGCTCCTCATATCTTCAACACTGGCAAAACAGAAGTTGCTGGTACGCATCACGGGCGGCGCCACAGCACCGTAATAATCCCTGCGGTCTTCGCCAAAATGATTTATAATGTCAGAAATATCCATGTTGTGAGGTGGTGGCCTGCATTAATTTTTCTGTGGACTGTCTGTTTTCAATATGCTGTTCAAAATACTGCTGAAGAATGAAATTATAATGCTGAACAACAAGGTCCACAAGAATCCATCCACCTCAAATCCGTCAATAAAATATGCGGCGATATAAATTATTAGCACATTGATTACAAAAATAAATAAACCCAGAGTCAATATGGTTACGGGGATACTGATTAAAAGCAGTATAGGCCTTACAAAGGCATTTAACAGTGCCAATACAAGAGCTACGATAATGCTTATCCAGAAACTTTCAACCCGGACGTGCGGTTCCAGAATGTATGCTGCAGCCATCACAGCAAGCGCGGTAACCAGTACTTTTATGATGAATTTCATAAGCTTGTTTTTTTACAAAAATACATTAAAAACATAGTAATAAGAAGTTTTACGGAAATTTATTGCCTGTATTACATGAACTTTTTTTAAATTTGTTCTGCCAACGTAGTCATCATCAAAAACACATGTAATGAAAAAACTATTTACGGTTTTCTTTTTTGTCATTTTTTGTTTAAATGCAAATGCGCAAACGCTTACTTCTGTTGCAGATGGTAACTGGAACAACCCATTGACCTGGGGCGGCAACCTGCCTATACCGGGCAGCACTATTATTATCAATCACCACATTGTGCTCAATACCGACTATGGGTTCACCTCCGGGTCCATTACCATTAATTCGGGCGGCTCCCTGACGGGTGATTCCGGCCTCCGCGGACTGTCCATGAATTATCCTTCGGGCAGCGGCTTTCTCACTATCAACGGAGCCATGGATGTGGCAAGAGTGTCATTTTTTGACGATACGGTTACTGTGGAAGGCAGTTTTGATGCCGACAGTTTATACAATAAGGCCGTAATAGACGTGGGCCTTAGCGGTACGATTAATGCTTCGCAGTTTTTTAATGGCTTTACAGGAAACATTAATAATTCCGGAAGCATACATGCAATCAACCTTCTGAATCTTGGATCCATAGTAAATGCCGGTGTGATCAATGCAGCAGATTTTGATAATTGTAAGAGCCTTACCAATAATGCCGGCGCCATGATAGCCCTGAGCCATAATTTTCTTAATGCCGATTCAATCTCCGGCCCGGCTATCTTCACCAATAATGGAAGGCAGGAGGTGATGAATGACTGGCAAAACAAAGATACAGTGTATGGTGCCGGAAAATTTTGTATCGTGAACAATACCAGCAACTCCGGATTAATGTCGGGCACTTTTGATTTTTGCGATATGTCGGGAGGAGACGTTGATTTCAATACAGGGGACATCGATACGACCATTACGTATTGCGCCTTTCCGTGTACCCCGGGCACGGCCGAATTTGCAGGGGATTATCTGATTGAAATTTTTCCCAACCCTGCTGGAGAGATTTTTTATGTTTCTTCTGAAAAAGAAATTTCGTCAATCGAAGTTTTCAATCTGCTGGGAGAAACAGTGTACAGCGCCACTGTGAATGCCCGTAAATTCAAGGTTTGTATGCCGCTGATTTCAAATGGGATTTACCTTTACCGGCTGTCAGACAAGGATAATTCGACGAAAACAGGGAAAATAATTATTGAAAAATAAGCCTCCCGATAATGATGATACATGGCCGGAAACCATTTCGCAGGCGGTATATAGCCATGCCAATACAGCTCATACGAAATAGTGTCTTGTTAGTGTTGATTTTGCTTGCCTTTACAACCAGGGCACAGTATTACGATCTTGGCCAGGATCCTGCCTCTGTGCGGTGGAAGGTTATTAAAACGGAACATTTTAGAATAATTTTTCCTGCCGGCATTGAAGACCAGGCACAACATATCGCCAATGGTTTCGAGAAAGTCTATGCACCATTAAGCGCCGATATGAAAATCGCAGCGGTGAAAGTGCCAGTGGTGTTGCATAACCGCGCCATTTTATCCAATGCGGAAGTGCCTTGGGCGCCCAAGCGCATCGAATTTTTTATGTGTCCCGGACAGGATGACTATGCCCAGCCGTGGGCCGACCAGCTTATGCTGCACGAATACAGGCATGTGGTGCAGTACAGCAAAATCAACCAGGGGCTTACCCGTGGGTTGTCCTATATCTTTGGACAACAGATCACAGCCGGCGTGATTGGCACCTTTGTGCCACTGTGGTTTGTGGAAGGCGATGCGGTATATACCGAAACCGTTTTCAGCAACAGCGGGCGCGGCCGCTTACCTTCTTTCTCCATGAAGATGCGCGCACAGGTGCTGGAAAAGGGATTATATAATTACAATAAAGCCTGTTTCGGCTCTTACAGAACATTTACTCCTAACAGGTATGAATTTGGTTATCAACTGGTGGCTACGGCACGCAGACACTTTACCGGCGATGTCTGGGAAAAGGCTATGGATAAGGCCGGCAAACTGCCACTAATGGTAACCCCTTTCAATTACGGGCTGAAAAAAGTGTCCGGCATGGGAAAAGTAATGCTGTACAAATACTGTTTTTACGAACTGGATAGCCTTTGGCATCATCAGCGAATACAGACGAATGTTACCGTTGCAGAAATGATTCCTGTGGCGAAAAACAAGATTTATACCAACTATAATTTTCCTGCCTTAGCAGGCGAAAAATCCTATATCATGGTTCGTTCCGGCATGAACGACATCACACGTTTTGTACGTATTGACAGTGCCGGACGGGAGCACAAGCTATTTACCCTGGGCCAGTATTCCTTTGCCTCTTTCAGCGTGCATGGCACGAAGATGGTGTGGGCCGAAACCGCCAATGATCCCCGATGGGAAAACCAAACTTACTCGGTGATCAAGATCTATGATATGCAAAAAAGACGGGCCAGGCAGCTTACCCGCCGTTCGCGCTATTTCTCCCCGGCTATAGACAGGCAAGGCAAAAAGATTGTTTGTGCCGAACAGGGCATCACCGGCCAGTCTGCTTTGGTGGTGCTGGATGCGGCTACGGGCAAGGTGCTGAGCCGTTTTCGGGCGCAGGACGATGATTTTCTGATGACACCATCCTGGTCGGAAACAGGCTGTGAGATAGTTTTTATTGCATTAAACCGGTTTGGAAAAAGACTATGCTTGCTCGACAGTACAGGTGCTTCGCACAACCTCACAACCGCTGGTTTTGACGAAATGGCACAGCCTGTATTATTCAAAAACCACATCTTTTTTGTAGCGGCCTGGACTGGGATAAGCAACATTTTCGCTATGGATACGGCAACTAAAAAGGTGTTTCAGGTAACTTCCGCTTTATATGGAGTTGCTGACCCATTCGTGGATAATAGCGGCAAAGAACTTGTCTATGCTGACTACACTGCCGATGGATACAGGCCGGTGAAAGCAAGTCTCGATTCATCGAAATGGATGCTGTTTGAAAAAAACGATAGTTTTTCTGATAAAAATTCTTACCCTACTGAAACATCCGGAGCGCAGGTGATAGATTTCTATGACAAAGAAAAGAGTAACTTTCCTGTTAAACGATATTCCAAGATCCTGAACCTGTTCAATATTCACAGTTGGGGGCCTGTGTCTGTCAATGCCGATAATACTACCGTGAAACCCGGAGTGGAGCTTCTATCCCAAAACCTGCTGAGTACGATGATTGTTAGTGCAGGATATGAACATGAATGGAGCAAGCCTGTTTCGCAGGTTTATGCCAAATTGAGTTATCGCGGCTGGTACCCCCGCATAGATCTGCAGTTTGCCTACAGGTTCAACAAAGAGGATACCATAACCTGGGATGTGATGTTTTTGCAGGCAGGCATAAAGATTCCGTGGAAGTTCAACATGGGAAAGTATTATATTTCAATACAGCCGGAAGTAGATTTTAATTTTTACAGATTAATCCCTCAAAAAAACTACCCTGCCGAAAACTTCTCGGGTTTTTATCAGGCGATGGAATACAAGCTTTTTGGATACCATGTGTTGAAACGGTCGTTGCGAGATATTAATCCGCGCTGGGGGCAGGTGCTGGAATTTTCATACAAACATACCCCGTTTGACGGAAAACAATTTGGGGACATTACGGCACTGCAGGGCATACTTTTTTTTCCGGGTATCGGGCGGCATCACAGCCTGAACATTTATGCCGGTTACCAGCGCAACAGGGCAAAACACTACATGTTCAACGATTTGATTTCGTTGCCGCATGGGTATAACAGCGCTATGTATCCAAAAATATTTTCCACCCAAACCGCCTACGAAATGCCCTTGTTCTATCCCGACTGGAGCATAGGTTCTTTGTTTTATATCAAGCGTTTCAGGGGAACTTTGTATTACGACCATGCCTGGGTTACCGACAGGTATGATAAGCGTCAATCACTTAACTCGGCGGGACTGGCTCTGCTGGCCGATTTTCATATGTTTCGATTTCTGGCGCCCCTGAGCATGGGAGTCCGCGCCACATGCCGTCTCGACAACAAAGCCATGTCGTACGAATTTATTTATAGTGTAAATTTTGACCAACTGATGTTCAGGCGTGGTTTTTCGCGAACAGGATTTTGATTTTTTGTAATTTTGTTAAAAAATAAGGCTGTGACTACGCTGCAAATTCTTTCGGTAACCACATACAAGCAAAGAAAATCGCTGTTTTCTTTAGTATATCACATTATTTTTTTGTCGTTTTTTATTCCTGTTGCGGGATATGCACAAAGCGATACGGTGATGGTAAAATATACCCGTGATTTTAAGTTCAACGACGGAATATTTCAGACATTCCAGGAATTTAAAAACAATAAACCTTCCCTGCCCGAATTTGAGGTGGTAAAAGACAAAATATATGGCGAAGAAGGTAGCATAATTCTTCGCTATCCTTGCCCCGACTCCATTGGAAGCAAAAAAACCTGCGTGATTGATGAGTGTTTTGGGTATTCCAGGAATGGAGTTTTATATATCTATCAGGGCTATCCGGGCTATTATTACCGTATGTTCATGGTGGGCGCATTGTCACATTTTGTTGCCTTCAACAAGTATGGCATGCACGATATGTACTTTTCACCGGAACCTTTAGCGTATGTGGGCACTTCAAATGATTTTGCAGAATACTTACTTGATCTGGAGACCGGCGAAACCATACATTTTAACTACAGGGATTTTTGTAAGTTTCTTGAAAGCCACGACAGCGAGCTGTTTCAGGAACTTCAGAATACAAGGCAGAAAAGAAAAATGATACATCATTTCCTGTTAAAATACAACGAGAAACACCCGGTTTATTTTCCGGTATCTGTTCAATGATCTGTGAAAATAGCTGTTTTTGGTTCCACAGGCTCCATGATGCAATTAACTGACAGAAAAAAATTTTGTTTTTCTACTCTTCCATCATGCCGTCTTTCATATGCAATAAGCGGTCCGACATACCCGCAAATTCAGCGTTGTGAGTTACTATCACAAAGGTCTGGCTAAAATTTTCCCTCAGGTCGAAGAATAGTTTATGAAGTTCTCTGGCATTGGCCGAATCGAGGTTTCCCGAGGGCTCATCAGCAAGAATAACATCGGGTTTGTTTATCAGGGCGCGGGCTACGGCCACCCTTTGCTGTTCGCCTCCCGACAGTTGCGAAGGTTTGTGTGACAGCCGGCTGCTTAACCCAAGAAAATCAAGTATCTCCCTGGCATTCTTCTCGGCTTCTTTTTTGGAAATGTGGGCAATAAAAGCCGGGATGCAAACATTCTCAAGGGCAGTAAATTCTGGCAACAGATGATGAAACTGAAACACAAAACCAATGTGTTTATTGCGGAAAGCAGCCAGTTTTTTTTCGTTAAGTCCCGAAATAACCTGCCCGTTGATTTCAACCGTGCCGTTATCGGGCTTGTCCAAGGTGCCGAGTATGTGAAGGAGGGTGGTCTTTCCGGCCCCTGAAGCCCCCGTAATGGCCACAATTTCGCTTTTTTCTATCTCCAGGTTGATGCCCTTAAGCACCTTGAGGTTTTCATAGGACTTCTGTATATTCTGAGCTTTAATCATGGCGGGTTTTTCTTGTTTTTCTTTGGTGTGCAAAACTTTTTAGCTGCTGGTAATCGATATAGTACAATACCTTTAACGACAGCGAATTTAGTTGTTTTTCCGCGAATATGTTGCCGAAATTTTTGAAATACGATGGAACAATCTGGCTGCCTTCTTTGAGGATGTTATTTTTATAAGTGATGTTCAGGCTGCTGCCGGGAGCAAATTCCCAATAAAACATAAGGTCGATGTTAAATGCATTGAAATTAAAATTATAGTCCTTGTCAAGGGGTAACAGCGGGTCGGTAATCAGTATGCCATCATAATCGAGCTTGTAATGTTTATCATAAATACCTTTTGACCAATAATGCCTGACGAGCAGGCTCAGTGCGAGATTATTCCTGAACATATACCTGCCTTCAAACTGATTCTGCACGATAATAATATCTCTTTTGCCCATGATGATATTGCCAATGGTGTCATTATACACAAAGCCGATATCATTGTAGTTACCGTTGTATATGCTTTTTATGTTAAAAGTAAATTTATCGGATGGCTTGATGATGGGATTAAGAGTGACGCCATAAGATACTCCGTCGCCATAGATTTCCTGCCAGTATTCAAGGTTTACATCCAGGGCAAAGGTTTTTCGGTAATCCGACGAGCCGTTGAGGCTGGCATAAAACCAACGGTCCATTACGAAGTATCGTCCGGGGCTGCGGGTGTCTTGAAAATTATTTACTTTCAGAGGGCTTAAGATGAAGGAACCCCAGATGGTAAGATATTTTCTGGTGGTGGCATTGCCGGAATAGGTTATGCGAAAGTCTTCCACGCGTTTGGCAAGAAAGTTTTCAATATGATAAATTTCAATGCTGTGGGCCATATCCCGCAGTATCCAGAAAGGCTCAAATATTTTATATCCAATAGTGGCTCCTGTAGTGCTACGGTTATTCTGCAACGTGAGGCCGATATCGTTGGCATCCCATTTATGGTTCATTTCTTTTCGGTAGATACTAAACTGAAATTTGCCGCTTACTTTTGCGAACGACAAAGAATATTGATATCCGGGTGTGCTGGTTATTTTACGGCTGCCGGTGTCGGCCTTGTGCAGTTTGTTGCTCATGGCGGCAAAGCCGGCAAACTGATACCGGTTCTTTTTATCATTCAGGGTCACTCCCAACAGGGTTACATTGGCATCGTCATATTTTTTATCGCGGAGCACATTGGTGTTCACAAGGTATATCTTCGAATTGTTTTTGAGTATCTGGTCCAGCACCAGAATATTGTAATTGGTAAGCGGTTCCGTGAGGATTTTGCTTGTATTCCCCAGGGAGTCTTCAATACGTGCATACATATTGTTCGTAATGGCATTGAAAACGCCAACTGCCGTGCCTTTTTTGCCCCTGCCCGAAAATTTTATTGCGTTGAGCAGTTTTGCCTGCCCCGGATTTTTTTTGATGACCTCTCCGTTGCCCAGCGAATCGTACACCGACTGATAACCTGCCGGTGTGCGGCCTATCCGCCTGGTATAGAACAGGTCTCCTTCCTTGAACAGGTCAATGGCTTCCGTAAAAAACGGCCGGTACTCTTCGTACACGGTTTCCTGTGCCGAAATATTTTTGACAGGATAATCCGACTGAACCTGGCTGAAATCGGGCAGCAGGGTGATGTCGAGCGTGAAGCTTTCATTTATACCGTATTTCAGGTCTAACCCGCCACTGAAAGAATACGAGAAATTACTTTTCCCTTTTTCATTGTATGGATAATGGTCGCCATACAGAGAAACAAAAGGCGTCAGTGATAATCGAAGCGCGGGTTTTACATCCCTGATACCTTCCAGTTTTCCCCAGTCAGTCAGGAAATTGGCATTGCTTTTTACTTCGAGCGCCCACTGGTCTGTTTCGCGGTGGCGCCGTATCCCCCGGAAAATCTGAAGCCCCCATTCCTGCACTGCTGTCTTGGGAAAACGCAGGGCCGAGTAGCTGATTTTCATTTCGCAGGCCCAGCCCTTGTCATTAATCTTAACAGCGCTTTGCCATACAGCATTATAGGTTTCGTCGGTGTGCCGCCAGTCGGCCTGTGTGCCCGAAGCCCAGACGGCAAAGGTGTATGCATCGGTCTGCATGTGATAGGTGTCAAATTGTATGGCAAATCGGTCAGCATTAAGTTCGTCGTCGCGAACCCCGAATTCTGTCAGAATGCTGTCCGGCGCATTGTCGTACATCATGGCGCCGACAAAGATGGCCTCGTCGTTATACGCAATGCGTACCACGGTACGTTGTGTGGGGTTTACGTCGTAAACGGGAACATATTGCCTGAAACTGTCAGCCGAATCGCACAGGCGCCAGCATGCATCGGTAAGGACACCGTCAATGTCGGGAGGTGCCGTTATTCTTGTGGCATAGGCGGTTTTTTTCTGTGCCATGGCTGCAGGCAGACAAAACATCAGAATAAATAAAAACAGGCAAAATATTTTATAGTCTGATTTCATTCTTGCGAAAATAATTATTTAATCTAAACAAATAGATGCTTGACGTTTTTAATTAGGTTTTTTTGTACACACTTTTTTTCGAAGGCATTTTTCATTATCTTTGATTATCAATTAGTAAAATATTTTTATGAATCTTCATGAATATCAAGCCAAAGAACTTTTGAAAACTTTCGGGGTCAGTGTCCCTGAAGGCATCGTGGCTAACACTCCTGACGAAGCCATGAATGCGGCCCTGATTATTGGCGCCGGCACAGGATCGGAAAAATTTGCGGTCAAAGCACAGATACATGCTGGAGGCAGGGGAAAGGGCGGGGGAGTGAAAATCGCTTCCGGCTCCAACGAAGTCTTTGAGCATGCCCGGCACATTATCGGGATGCAGCTGATAACCCCGCAAACCAAAGCCGAAGGCAAAAAAGTGCATAAGGTTCTTGTGGAACAGAATATCTATTATCCCGGCCCCCAGCCAATAAGAGAGTTTTATATAGGTATTCTGCTGGACCGGCATACAGGGAAGAATGTCATCATGTATTCGCCGCGCGGAGGTATGGATATTGAAAAGGTGGCCGAAGAAACACCGGAACAGATTTTTAAGGAAGAAATCCACCCGGGTGTAGGCATCAGAGACTTTCAATGCCGCCGTATTGCTTTTAACCTGGGGCTGGAGGGCGAAGCTTATAAAAAAATGCTTCCCTTTGTAAAAAACCTTTACAAAGCTTATACCGGCTGCGACCTGACTCTGCTGGAGATTAACCCGGTAATAAAAACTTCAGACGATAAGATTTTTGCCGCCGACGCCAAGATGGTGGCCGACAACAATGCTCTCTTCCGCCATTGTATTATTGCAAATATGCGCGATTTGGCAGAAGAAAACCCGGTTGAAGTGGAAGCCATGCAATATGGCCTGAATTTCATTAAACTGGATGGTAACGTGGGGTGTATGGTAAATGGCGCCGGACTGGCCATGGCTACCATGGACATCATAAAACTCAGCGGCGGCTCGCCGGCCAATTTTCTTGATGTGGGCGGCACCGCCAATGCCAAACGCGTGGAACAGGCATTTCGCATTATTCTCAGCGATGAAAATGTGAAAGCCATTTTGGTAAATATTTTCGGAGGTATTGTGCGTTGCGACAGGGTAGCCAACGGCATAGTGGATGCCTACAAAAGTTTAGGAGAAATAAAAGTCCCGGTAATAGTCCGCTTGCAGGGTACCAACGCCGAAGAAGCCAAAGAAATTATTGATAATTCCGGCCTGAAAGTATTTTCAGCTATAAAGTTGCAGGAAGCCGCAGACCTGGTGAATAAGGTGCTGAAGGGTTGATTTTTTTATGTGAAAGTGTCGGGGTGACTGGGCTTGGGCTATGCTGCCGTCAGTACTAATCCAATTTTGCATATACCGAATTCTGGCTCTTAAACTCAGCAACAATCTCTTTCATTTTTTTAACGATCTGAATGTTGTCGTGGCTGTCGAGCAGACTCTCCAGTTCCATTACTTGTTTCGAAATCAACTCAAAATCACTTTCTGCCACTTTGGCAATCATAATTTGAGGATGATACGTTGGCAGGGTGTTTTCCTTGTTGTTGAGCAGTTCTTCGTATAACTTTTCGCCCGGACGAAGACCTGTATATTTTATCTGTATGTCTTTGCCCAAGGTCAGGCGCGACAGTTTAATCATCTTTTTTGCGAGGTCGAGAATTTTTACTGATTTACCCATGTCGAAAATAAAAATTTCTCCTCCGTGGCCCATGGTGCCTGCCTCTAACACCAACTGGCACGCTTCCGGTATGGTCATAAAAAACCGGGTTACCTCCGGGTCGGTAATGGTTACCGGGCCGCCCTTTTCAATTTGTTCGCGGAACAAGGGTATCACTGAGCCGTTAGAGCCAAGTACATTGCCAAAGCGTGTGGTGATAAAGCGCGTTACGTTTTTTTTGTTCAGCGATTGGGTATAGATTTCGGCAATGCGTTTGGTAGCGCCCATGATACTGGTTGGGTTTACAGCCTTATCAGTGGAAACCATCACAAATTTTTCCGCTTTAAATTCTACCGCCAGGTCGGCTATGGTCTTTGTGCCGAACACGTTGGTTATTACGGCTT
The DNA here is from genome assembly GCA_018004645.1 of Bacteroidales bacterium. Lineage (GTDB taxonomy): Bacteria > Bacteroidota > Bacteroidia > Bacteroidales > CAIWKO01 > CAIWKO01. The sequence goes on along the minus strand of JAGNBV010000073.1, from coordinate 1,199 downwards.
CCACAGGATTGTTCTCCATCATGGGCACGTGCTTGTAAGCCGCGGCATGGTAGATGATTTGCGGCGAAAAAGTCTCCATAATCTTACGCATCCTCACCTGATGGTTGATGTCGCAAATAATGACCTCAATATTAGCCTTGGGGTATTTTTCGTTTAGTTCCAGTTCGAGAAGATACATGGGTGACTCGGCCTGGTCGAGCAGGATAATCTTTTTAGGCGAAAACCGTACTATCTGCCTTACAATTTCGCTGCCTATCGAACCGGCAGCGCCTGTTACCAGGATACACTTATCCAACAATTCGCGCCTGACCTTTTCTTCATCAAGTCTTATCTCATCACGCTCGAGCAGATCTTCGATATGGATTTTTTTTATCTGTTTAAAGCTCAGCTCTCCGTTTATCCACTTGCTTACCGGTGGAACACTAAGCACTTTGGTATTGTATGCCATACATTTCTCGATAATCTCCTGTTTTTTCGAGGCTTTAATATTCTGTATGGAAATTATCAGGTGTTCAATGTGGTTGTCTTCAAGGAGTTTTTCTAATCTATCCGGACCATAAATGGGGATGTCTTCTATTTTCATCCCAATCTTTTTTGCATCATCGTCAATAAAGGCAAGCACTTTATATTTGGCTCCTGCATCGCGGTCGAGCGAGCGTTTTGAGATAAGTCCGCTTTCACCGGCACCGTAAATCAGCACATTGGTTTTGTCGCGCGAGGGATTGCTGATTTCCATATAAGTTATCTTGACCAAAATCCTGAATGCGGCAAGCAGGAACGTGGTGGTGATAAATTCAATGATGATGATGGAATACGGTATAAAATTAACACCGTTAATGAAAAAATAGGTGATAAGGTCGGTAATGACAAACACTATGGAACCGGTGGCGGTAACAAATACAATTCGTATGGCATCGCCTGTGCTGGTGTATTGGATGATACCTGTGTACGTTTTGGCGATGAGGAAAGTAATGAACCGGATGCCGACAGTGAAGGCAAGAACATAGGGTAAATCGTGCGATTCGATCTCAGGTACGTTGAAGTTGAAGCGCAGCAGATAGGTCAATACTACCGAAAAACCACAGATAAAAATGTCTATCAGCAATATGAGCCAGCGCGGGATGTTTAATTTCGTTATGTGCATTATTACTAAATTAAATGCTGGTGCCAAAGATAAAAATAAAATTAGCGCTAAATGC
>JAGNBV010000072.1 GCA_018004645.1 Bacteroidales bacterium | reverse complement strand
TTGTTGCCATTGTTCTACCATGGACAGCATAGCGGAACTGTGTTCTTGTCGGATCATAATTTTTTACCAGCAAAAGTCGGCACTATCATGCCTGAAAAAAAGATGCTCGTGGCAGTAGGGATACAAAAAAACAGAAAAAGCACCGGAACCTTTGCCCTGAAAAATTATCCCTGGCAACCCACAATAGCAGCTACTCTTAACAATTAAAACTGATATTATTTCAGAAAAAGACAAGCATCGCCATAGCTCAAAAAACGGTAATCGCTTTTGAGGGCGTGCTCATATACCTTTTTCCAGTCGTCGCCCACCATGGCAGAAACCAATAGTAACAAGGTACTGCGGGGCTGATGAAAGTTGGTAACCATGCCATCGGCCATTTTAAACCGGTACCCCGGTAAAATGATGATGCTTGTTGAAAAAGAAAACTGCTCCAGGCCTGATTTTTCCATGAAACTGAGCAGGTCGTTAAGCACCAAATCCCTGGAGAGTGAATCCAGCTCTTTATCGTAGGGTTCCCATTGTGTCAGCGTGTGGGTTAGGTTACCGCTGAGATACCTTTTTGCCGCTATTAAAAATAAACTTTCCAGCGACCGTATGGTGGTAGTGCCAACGGCTATCAGCTGGCCTTTGGCCGACAGCAGGTCGGTAAGCAGTTTCTTATGTACAACTACCTGTTCGGCATGCATCACATGCTGGCCGATAGTGTCGGATTGCACCGGCCTGAAAGTTCCTGCGCCAACATGCAGGGTGGTATAGGTAGTGGCAATTTTTTTTTCGGCCAGTTTTTCCAACACGGCAGGCGTAAAATGCAACCCTGCCGTGGGGGCCGCAACAGAGCCGTCCCTGCGGGCATACACCGTCTGGTAGCGTTCGTTATCGTTCTGTTCGGCAGGCCTGTGTATATATGGAGGAAGCGGCACACTACCTGCGGTTTCTATCACGTCAGAAAACAGGATTTGTTCAGGAAACCAACTGAAATGCACCAGGAAACTCTCGTTTTCGCGGCCACACAATTCTGCACACAACCGATAAGCACTATTGCCCTCACCTACCTGCATAAAAAGTTTTTCACCTTTCCATTTTTTGGCATTTCCCACCAGGCATTTCCATGTACAGGCGCCGGTTTGCTGCATGGCCAGTTGCACATCACGAACCGGCGATACCGGTTCCAGACAAAATATCTCGATCTTCGCCCCGGTCTCTTTTCTGAAATTCATACGGGCATGTATCACACGGGTATTGTTCATCACCAGGAGTGTATCCTGCACCAGCAGATCGGGCAGGTCAAAAAAATGTTTGTCGGCAATCACTCCGTTCTTGTAATACAGCAGTTTCGAAGCGTCGCGTAGCGGTAAGGGATAGTGGGCAATCCGTTCGTCGGGCAACGGATAGTCATACTCCGAAATATTTATGGAAGGAAGGTGCTGCATACTTTTTTCTATGGTGCAAAAATAAGGTTTTTCTGCGGTACCTGTTACAAAGCTTCTACTCTTGTACAAACGCCTCTACCGCGGCTCCCGCCGGCTATTTCATAACATCGGATGTTATTTGTAAAAACCCATTTTATTGATATATCCCAAAACCTTTGCAGGTAAAAGTTTGCTAACATCCTGTCCCTGGCTGACAGCCGCCCTGACAGCCGTTGATGAGATATCCAGCAGCGGCGCTTCAATCCATGTAACCGAGGGATGATGCCGGAACCGGCCTCCATCCGACCCGACACGGGGATAGACCAACAGGCGGTATTGACTGATGATATCTTCGTAGTTTTTCCATTTGTCAAAGGCATCCAGATTATCAGATCCTATAATGATGCAGAATTCTGTTTCGGGATATTTCTCTTTTAGCGCTTTCAGGGTATTGATGGTGTAAGAAGGTTGCGGAAGCCCGAACTCAATGTTACAGGCACGCAGCCTGGGATTGTTTTTTATGGCCAGCCGCGCCATCTCATAACGGTAATCATCGTCGAGCAGGGCAGCCACACTTTTAAAAGGACTTTGAGGTGAAATAACAAACCAGACTTCGTGCAGCCCTGCCGTTTTCAGCACCTGGCGGGCGATAGACAGATGCCCCTTGTGTATGGGATTAAAAGATCCGAGGTACAGGCCAACGACTTTTGCGGTGGTGTTCATGGCTGTCAAATATAAGGTTGAGATTCGGCCCTGAATCCTTGTCTGCTAAGATATTTACCTGATAACAATAAAAATATACCCTGCAGATTAATCTTCTTCATTTTTTATTTTTTGTTCACCTTTCTTCCATTTGTCTTTGCTGATAAGCTCACCTGTTTCATTATAGTGTTTCCATTTGCCTTCTTTGGCTCCGCTTTTATAACGTCCGGCAATTTTTATCACGCCGCTGTCGTAATAAAATTCAGCAACACCGTCGGGTTGTCCTTCGTTGAAGTTGAGCATCGCCTTGCGGTTGCCGTTTTCATAAAACTCGCGGTAAACACCCACCACCTTGTCTTCGGCAAAGGTTAGCTCTACACGGGTAGTTTGTTTTTCGTTGTCGTAATAAAAAAATGCTAAGCCTTCGGCCATACCGTCTTTATAGGTTATAGCGCTCTGTATTTGGCCATCTTCAAAATATGTACGCCAGAGGCCGTCAATTTTTCCGTTTACAACACGGCCTTCGGCCCTAATTGTGGTGCTGTCAGCATGGTAAAGGCGCACAGCGCCGTCTTTTACAAGGTATTTTGCCTCGGGCACCACTTTGAAATTGCCGGAATCTATTTCATAAAAATATAATTCTTCGGCTGCAGCTTCAATGTTTTCGAGTTCGCTGTCGAATCCTGCCTCTTCATCAAAATCGGCGTACAACTTGGTTTTAAACATGCGGTCTTCGGAAGTGAATTGCAGGCCCACACGGGTAAATGCCAATATCAAATCCTTATTGTCGCGTATGCCTTGACGTTTTTCGTTTTTGCTGTAATAATACAAATGAGAATACACTTTGGGCATCTGCACAAAAGCAGAAATATTGGATTTGGTTTCGAAATTATCGATAAAATCCATAAAATCCTTGTTGTGCGACAACGTCTTTCCCACAGTATAGTCGTCGATAAAATCCATCAGGCACGAAGGGGAATTGCTAAACACCACATAATCTTCCATATAAATATAATACGGCTTGTCGAAAGTGCTGAACAACTTACCAAACAAGAGTTTCAAAAACCAACCATATTCCAGATATTTTATCGTGTAATTTTTGTATTCGGTATCATCGAACTTCAGCAGGCCCAGTGTGCGTTTGCGGACATTCCGGGTAATTTTTTCCATGCTTTTCTGTGCCTGCGCGATATCCGAAGAATGCAGAATGGCGATAGCGTCGGTTTCGCGTGCATTAGACGAGGGCTGAAGTTTAACAAAACTTATCTCGTTGCCTATCCAGTCGAAGAAATCTTCCTGAAGGTCCACTTTCAGGATTTTCTCTACTTTTTTTATTATTTTTTCATAATCCTGCGCCCTGGTTGTGTCTTCAGAAGAAAAGACCTGTGTGAGTTTCTGAAAGAAATCCCCTGAATTATTAAAACTCATAGCGACATAGATGGCGGCTTTGTCGGAAATGATTTCGTAAGCCTTCCATTTGCCGGGCGACACATCGGCCAGAGCCTTGAAATATGAGGGCAGGCTGTCGTTTACGCTCGTATAGCCGTCCCACTGCAGTTTCTCGTTGTCGAAGGTAACATTGAAAGCCGAAAACCTCAGATTGGTGCTGAGTGGCTTGATAAGGCCTGAAGGGTCGGCCATGTAGCAGCGCAGAAATTCGTCGAGCTGACCGTAATTGAAATAAAAATTGAAAAGTTTATTACCCTTGATTTCAGTTGAAACAAAACGCACATCAGGATTTTTTGTCCAAAAACCGGCATCGGCCTGCAGGATGGATTTTTCGACCAGTCCCGGCGTATAGCTGCAAACCATGATATTGTCAATAAAACAAATCGAAAGAAGTTCTTTGGTTTTCACATCTGTAAGTTCAATGATTTCCTTGCCCTCAAAATTTCTTTTGCCCATTTCAAAGTCGTAATAACCTACTATATCCTTGATATAGTTTTTCAAAAAAGTAATCTTCGAAGCTTTTTTCAGGTCCACGGCAAAAATAAAATCGTAATCGTTAAGCGAAATCATGTGTGCTGAAATGACCATCTGCCTGTTGGAAAAAAGCATATTCAGTGTTTTGTTGCCATTAATCAACGAATCTAACGACATGGCGCTTTGGTTAATATCGGCAAACTTGGGACTTCCCTGCATGTGTTTCCACATTTTACTCTCGCTCAGCGTGCTCCATGCCTCGGTAAGGTCGGAAGTTTCGATAATATAGATGGCATCATCAGGAATCACTTCCATGGCGTTGCGTTTGCCCGAATCGCCAAAATAAAAATAAGCCACCACACCTCCTACAATCAGGATGAGTGGGATAAATATCCACAACAAAACTTTTACAATTTTTTTTCCTTGTGCCATAGGTTTAATTTTATTTATCAAACAAATATACTATAAAAGCTCTTTTACAAAGCTTCAAAATATTTTTAATTATGAACGGATTTATTGGTTAATTATTTTTTCGATGCTTTGCCACAAGAGCGCTGCCGACTTTTTCCACGAAAACGCTGTATGACGTTGCCGGCCTTTCGCAATTAGACTTTTGCGCAGGTTATCATCGCCGGCTATTTGTGTCATGGCGCTACAAATTGACTCGGGTTGTTGCGGATTAGTCAAAAGGGCGGCACCACCAGCTACCTCAGGCATGGAGGTAACATTGGAGGTAATCACAGGCACATCGCAACGAAAAGCTTCCAGAATGGGAATACCGAAACCTTCAAAATAAGAAACGTAGGTGAGCGCAAGGGCCGCGCCGAGGACATCATTCAGCTCACCCGAGTCGAGACGTCCCGTAAAAAGGATATCATTTTTGTATTCCAGCCCACCAAGTACAGTTTCCATTTCAGGCGTCCACCACATCCTTGCGCCTGCCATCAACAGCTTAATGTTACCGGAATGTTGCTTGCGAAACATATCATAGGCCAAAAAAAGGTTTTTGATATTTTTGCGGGGCAGCAGGGCGCCGATAAACACAAAATAATCACACCCCTTGGTATATCGCTGTTTGATGATGTTTTTTTGTTCAGCAGCAATGGGAGCAAAATTTTCGTTAACTCCATTATAAACCACATCAATGTAGTCAGCGGCAATGCCATAAGTAGCAGAAATATCCTGTTTTGAAAATTCCGAAACGGTGGCAATGCGTGTAGCTTTACGTGCAAAACGCGGAAAAAAATACCGGTAGTATCTGCTGATGATCCACGGCAGGTCTTTGGGATAATGTTCAAAATTCAGGTCGTGCATCACCAGCAGTTGTTGCACACGACACCTTAGCGAACCGTAGCCGTCGGGCGAAAGAAACACATCGGCCTTTATTCTTTTTAGTACCCGCGGCACCGAAAACTCAAACCACAAATAAAACAACAAGGGATGGCGCGCCTGAGGCCCCACCACGACAGGAACCACATTATCGGAAAAAATAAATTTTTTGTGATACGGCCGGTCAAAAATAAAATAAAAAGTATGTTCGGGATGGGCTGTCACAATGCGCCTGAGCGTTTCAAAGGTAAACCACCCGATGCCTTCAAGCCTGTTGTCAAGCAGCAAACGCGTATTAACGGCAATGTTCACAACAGCCCGGATTAATTGTCAATATTGTATTCTTTTATCTTTCGGTATAAAGTACGTTCAGATATGCCCAGTTCTTTGGCGGCGTTTTTGCGTTTGCCGTGATATTTGTCGAGGGCTTTTTTGATCATCTCTATCTCCCGGTCCTGCAACGAGAGTGATTCCTCATACACATCGGGATCCTGTATCGGCTCGGCAATATAAGTTTCCGGCTTGTTAATCTTAACAGCCGGCTCCTGGGTTGTTACCGTTTCATAATCCTGATGATAATTCTGCAAAAACTGATTCTTTATATCCTGTGCATTCACCGGAACATTGCCTTCTTTAAGGATATCCGCCACGAGATGTTTCAGGTCGGTAATGTCTTTGCGCATTTCAAACAATACCCTGTACAGCAGGTCGCGCTCGGATATTTCGGCTTTGTCGGCCGGCTGACGCAACAATACAGGGAGTTTGCTTTCGCTGCTATGGGGCAGGTAACCCGACAAGGTAGCCGCGTTTATATTGCGCTGTTTTTCGATGATGGAAATCTGTTCGGCAATATTTTTCAGTTGTCTGATATTGCCCGGCCAGCGGTAGGCCAGCATCTGTGCACGTGATTCCTCATCGAGCACTATTGGAGGCATTTTATATTTTTCAGCAAAATCGGTAGTAAACTTGCGGAACAACAGCAGTATGTCGTCTTTGCGTTCGCGCAGCGGCGGGATGGTGATAGGCACTGAATTCAAACGGTAATAAAGGTCTTCCCTGAACCTGTTCTGGTGAATAGCTTCTGTAACATTGACGTTGGTTGCAGCTATCACACGCACGTCGGTTTTGAGAACCTTGGAGGATCCCACCTTGATAAACTCGCCCGATTCGAGCACCCTGAGCAGGCGTGCCTGGGTGGGAAGGGGCATATCGGCAATCTCATCGAGAAAAATGGTGCCGCCGTTTACCACTTCAAAATATCCTTTACGGGCTTCGTAGGCTCCTGTAAACGATCCTTTTTCGTGACCGAAGAGTTCGGAGTCTATGGTTCCTTCGGGTATAGCGCCACAGTTAACGGCAATGTAAGGCCCGTGTTTCCTGGCACTGAGTTGGTGAATAATCTGTGGAAAAAACTCTTTCCCCGCACCGCTTTCGCCTGTGATCAGCACACTGAGATCGGTAGGGGCCACTTGCCGGGCTATGTCGATAGCCAGGTTGAGTTGTGGCGAATTTCCAATAATTCCGAAACGTTGTTTTATTGCTTGAATATCCATTACTCTAAATATATTGGATGCAAAGTTAGTTGTTTTTTTAGTAGTTGCCAAGTTTTTATGCCAAAATGGCAGTTAGCGAAGAGATGGATGCGTGGAAGTAAGGTAGCATTTGTTGGATGACGCTAATAAAAAAATGTCAGATTGTTGTTGGTAGCTGATACCCTCTAAACCGCCGCTCCTGGGTTCATGTGAAAAAAAAAACCGGCTTCAGACGAAACCGGTCTTTTATCAGTAACAACCCAATCTTACATCATGCCGCCCATGCCGCCCATACCGGGGTTCATCATGGGAGCAGCCGGGGTTTCTTCCTTAATGTCGCTGATCACACATTCGGTGGTCAGGAACATACCTGCGATAGATGCAGCGTTTTCGAGTGCCACGCGGGTTACTTTGGTGGGGTCGATAACACCAGATTTGTAAAGGTTTTCATAAGTCTCTGTGAGTGCGTTGAAACCGAAGTCGCCTTTGCCTTCTTTCACTTTCTGAATAATTACAGAGCCTTCCAGACCTGCATTGGCCACTATCTGGCGCAGTGGTTCTTCCAAAGCCCTTTTGATAATAGCGATGCCGATTTCTTCGTCTTCGTTGGCGCCTTTGAGTTTCGAAAGGGCATCAATGGTGCGGATATAAGCTATACCGCCGCCGGGCACTATGCCTTCTTCAACAGCGGCACGGGTAGCGTTGAGCGCATCGTCGTAACGGTCTTTCTTTTCTTTCATTTCCACTTCGCTTGCAGCACCCACCTGGATAACAGCAACTCCGCCCGATAATTTGGCCAGGCGTTCCTGCAATTTTTCACGGTCGTAATCAGAGGTGGTGTTTTCTATCTGAGTTTTGATCTGTGCTACGCGGGCTTTAATCTGTTCGTGGCTTCCTTTGCCGCTCACGATAGTTGTATTGTCTTTGTCAACCACAACTTTTTCGGCTTGTCCGAGGTAAGACAGTTCTGCGTCTTCGAGTTTGTAGCCTGTTTCTTCCGAAATCAGCGTACCGCCGGTCAGTATGGCAATGTCTTCGAGCATGGCTTTTCTTCTGTCGCCGAATCCAGGGGCTTTAACGGCAGCAATTTTCAGCGAGCCGCGCAATTTGTTAACCACCAGGGTGGCCAAAGCTTCGGCTTCCACATCTTCGGAGATGATGAGCAGCGGACGTCCGGTCTGCACTTCTTTTTCCAGAATAGGCAGAAAATCTTTCATCACCGAAATTTTCTTATCGTAGATCAGGATGAAAGGATTTTCAAAAACGGTTTCCATTTTATCCGTATCGGTAACAAAATAAGGAGAAATGTATCCCCTGTCGAACTGCATACCTTCCACTACTTTTACAACAGTTTCGGTACCTTTGGCTTCTTCGATGGTGATTACACCTTCTTTTTTCACCTTGGCCATAGCTTCGGCTATCAGTTTTCCGATAGCGTTTTCGTTGTTAGCTGAGATGGTAGCTACCTGTTCTATTTTGTCAAAGCTGTCGCCTACCGACACTGATTGTTTTTTCAGGTTTTCGATGACATTTTGCACGGCTTTGTCGATACCGCGTTTCAGATCCATGGGATTGGCTCCGGCGGTAACATTTTTCAGTCCGGTGGTAATGATGGCCTGAGCCAGCACGGTGGCAGTGGTGGTGCCGTCGCCGGCGAGGTCGGCTGTTTTAGAAGCCACTTCTTTCACCAACTGTGCGCCCATATTTTCCACACCGTCTTTCAGTTCAATTTCTTTGGCTACAGTAACACCATCTTTGGTAATCTGGGGTGCGCCGTATTTTTTGTCAATGATAACATTGCGTCCTTTGGGGCCAAGAGTGATCTTTACCGCATTTGATAATTCGTCCACTCCCTTTTTTAAAGCTTCGCGGGCTTTGATATCGAAAATTATTTCTTTTGCCATTGTATTAATGTATTAAATTGTTTTATTAAAAAAATTGAATTACAGAACCATGTAAATATCGTCTTCTCTCATGATGAGGAATGTTTTTCCATCAATCACCACTTCGGTGCCTGAGTATTTTCCATAGAGTACCACATCGCCTTCTTTAACGGTCATGGGTTCGTCTTTTTTGCCTTTACCTACAGCTACTATGGTGCCTTTCTGAGGTTTTTCCTTTGCGGTGTCGGGAATAATAATTCCGCCGGCTGTTTTTTCTTCAGCGGCTGCCGGTTCAACAAGTACCCGGTCTTTCATGGGGGTTCCAAATTTTTTTGACATAGTGTTATGATTTTTGTGTGTTAAAATGTTTTAAAATTTTAAGTTGAGTGGTTAGCGATTGTCACATTTTGTGCCAAGGCAAAAAACAAACTGTTTATAGACATTTTTACAGTTTCTCCGGCAAAAAATAAAAAAAATGTCAGAATATTGATGACATTCTGACATTTTAAAAAAGTTAAAAAAAACTTACTGGTTTTTGGGAGCCGCAGGTGCGTTGGGATTTTCGGGGGCCGGGGTATAATCCACTGCCTGATTATTTTCCACCTGTTCCCTTAATTCGGATTCTACGGCTGTGTCTTTGTTGGCACGGGGTATCACAAAAACCGAGGACAAGGTAAGCACTAACAGCGCTATCGCCAGTGTCCAGGTGGCTTTTTCAAGAAAATCAGCTGTTTTTCTTACACCCATAAACTGGTTGGATGATTGAAAGTTAGAAGCCAGACCACCACCTTTGGAGTTTTGTACTAACACGATGAGCACCAGCAAAACACAAACAATAAAAATCAATACGGATATTACAACATAAATTCCCATGTCTATATGATTTTAAATCAGTTAATTATTAATTTTTGATTCCAGATTTTCAATTTGGGCTGCAAAGTAAGCGCTTTTTTCCGGATTAAGCAAATATAATTTTTGATAAATTTTAAGGGCTTTTTGCAATAAACCTTGTGAGATATAGATTTTTGCGAGGGTCTCGCTCACAATTTCCTCTTTGTCAACACTGCTGTTTTCGGCCATATTAACCGGATTGAAGAAGTCGCGTTTCGGCGCCGAAATCCGGGGCTCTTCCTTGATAAACTTTTCGATAAGTTCGGTATTTTTTTCGGGAACCACCGGTTCCTTTTTCTCCGTGACCGATGTTGGTAAAGCCACTTCTTCAACAGAGTCTGCCGACAAAATTCTTTTCGCCATGATGTTCAGCAGGAAACCTGCCGGCTGGTTGTGCGAGGCGGGAGTGATGATTTTTGCCGGTTCTTCAGTGGGCATTTCTTCCTCGCTTGTCTCATTTTCAACAACTGTTTCCATCGCGCCCTGAGCAACTTCCTGAGACAGACGTTGTTCCTCTTCATCAATTCCAGGCCCGGTTATTTCAACTGTTTGTGTGGATACCGATAGTTCTTCTGCCTTTTCAGCTTCAACCTCCGCGTTTTGCTGCGGTACCAACTCCTGAGCTGATTCCATTTTGTCCTGAACTTGTTCCTGCGAAGTTTTTTCCTCCGTTACAGGCAGTTCTTGAGTCTGAGATACCATACCGGAAGGCAAATCCGGCTGCTGCTGAACCTCAGGGAGCCGTTCCTGCATGGTGGTGGCTGCGGTTTCGGTGGCTACTTGTCTGGCAATGCTAAAGGGAGTTTCTGGTACCTCCACAGGGGTTTCCAGCCCGGTTCCAGGTAATGTGGTGCTGACGTGCGTCTGGTTGTAAATGAGCCAATACAATACAGATCTGTCGTTGACATGCGCTGCGGTCAGTTTTAGCTGGTCGTGAAAAGCTATATCATCCTGACTGCTGAGATAAGCCGCATATACCAAATGTGCCGACTGAAAATAGGGAAACTTTTCCAGCAGGAAAGTCAACTCTCCGGCTTTGCTGTTACGGATGTTTTCGGGCCTGCTGAGATACCCTGTGAAGTCGTTTTTATTCATGATGGATTACCAGTTTACGGCGGTTTTGTTAAAAACATCATCCACCAGGTAACTGATGATTTCTTCGAGTATCTGGTTTTCTACCGATGCCAGCGCCTGCGTGCTGGGATAGTCCACATAGCGCGAAAACGAAGACTCGTAATTTTGTTTTTCGTCGTATTTGTTAACAAAACGTATGCTGATAGTTACAGTAAGCCGGTTCATGGCGGCAGTCTGGTTTCCCTGGATAGCCACCGGTGAAGTGGCGTAATTGGTAATCTCGCCCGAAATGTCAAAATCACCGTTCTGATTGACAGGTGTCAGGCTGGTTTGGGTAGAAAAGCGGTTGCGCAACTCGTCGGTAAGCTGCTGGCTCAGGGTAGGCTTCACCAATAAGGCGGTGTTTTTCAGGTAATGAATGGAAATGGTTTTTACTTCGGGCGGTATGGATGCGCCGGTAAAAGAATATTTCATGGTACAGGAGGTCATCAGCAGGGCCACTGCCATACAAAGCGCATAAAATAATCCCTTGGGGTTCACCTGATTTTTTTTACAAAGGTAGTAAAAATGCATAACATTGCACGTTGCTGACAACAAACCTTTCCGTAAAAAACCCACCCTTCAGCATCAATTTATTATGTAATTCAGCAGGGTATTACTGTCGGAAACCAGTATGCTCCTTGAATTTTTCCCAAACAATGAAGTGATCTCAATCTCGGGACTACCCAGAGGATAATTCAATAATTCTTCCATCCCTTTGTTGTTTAGCAGCACCAGGTGTGAGCAGGCCGAATCGGGAAATACCAGCTGAAACTTGCTCCTGCTCAGGCCTGCATATTGAGGCTTGCCCGCAGGATTACCTTTTAGTCGTGCTTCAAAGATTTTCTTTTTTACATGATTGTAAACAATCACTTTCCCCATATCGAAAAAGATAAAATCATTCCATTTGTCCAAATCAAAATCTCCCACCAGGAAATAATGATTTTCCGAAAAAGGCTGCAGGGTAACCACATCAATTTTTCCGTTTCCGGAAATAAAAATCATTTTTCCTTTTCTGTCGGTGGTCAGCAAATACTGTTTTTTACCGTCCTTATGTATGTAGAACCTGCTGTTTTTACCCTTGATGAACGCTTGTTTGTTTTTTATCAGCAGGGTGCCGTTACGGCTGAGAAAATATACTTTGCCATTTTTGTCCACGGCTATCATCATGTCTTTATCCTGAAACCTCACATATTCCACAGGCTGTTGCAGTATGGCTTCGGTGCGGTAGTTATTCCATCCCGGTGTAGGTTTTCCGTTGAGCAGATAATTATAAATCTTTTGGTTGGTACAGGGAATGATAATACGGTAGTCATCGTTTCCACGGTAATTGATGAGGGTAATGGCTGTGCTGGCTGGATACGGCAACTTCAGAGGGCTGTAGTCAGGCTTATTTCCCAAAAGATCGAACGTATAGATCAGGTTTTTTGTATTGAAAATAAGATAGTACTTATTGTCTTTTTTCAGGCTGGTAACAAAGACCTTGCTCAGGGGCGCTTCCCTGATCTGCTTTTTCCATATCAGTTGTCCGTTGCGTCCCAGCAAATAAATGTTATTGGAGGCATCGAAAAAAACTATTTTTTTGGTGCTGTCGCGGGGGTCGGTAATCACCGAAATTTTGCCGCTGATGCTGGTATCGGCATGATATTCCCAAACGGCAGGGTTTTCTTCCACATAATCGCTATTATGTTTTATATAGGCGTTGAGAAAGAACTTGCTATTATCGGAGGTAAACTGCAGGGCCAGTGCCTGAAAATTTTTCATAGCCGTTTCGTTTCGCAAAAAATCGGATTGTAGCTTTTTGTTAAACAATGGAAGCCATAATCCAAAACTCTTGCGGATATTAGTGTACAGGCAGAAGTTGGCCTCGTCGGCCACATTATCGGAAAAATCGATGTAATTGAGATTTTTTTGCAGTGTTTTGCCCGAGAGGTAGCCCGATACAAACAGATCGAGCGACAGCGGGGATTGCCCGATGACGACATAATCCCGGATGGTGGTATAATAAGCAGTGTCAAGAGCATCGAACATGGTGCCGAAAAAATCCTTTAAAAAGTTGACAGGCAAAAATTTTCTTATGGCAAAAGAATCACGGCGGGCCAGGAATTGTTCTTCGGGAACAACGGACATGTCGGCCAGAGTTTGTTTGAAATTGCCCATGTGACGGGCCTTAAAGACCCCGTAATAATTAAAGGGATTTTCAATATTGGGGTTTTCGGTAACAACACAGGCAAACTGATTACCAATCTGATTCAGGAATTTTTCAGATATGTTGATTTCGTAAGTAGTGTCGTAATAGGCCTTCAGTTCGTTGAAAGCATGCCGGTGAAAATGGGTTTTTACAAAATCGGTATAATTCTGTACATAGGCATTGGCATTGCTCACTCCCCAGAAAGTAAGTACCGCCGTATTGGCCGGGCAAATGTCCGTGAGTTCGATAGGTTGCGGAGACTGTCCGCTAAATACCCGATTGAGCAACTGGTCCTTTTTGCCCGACAGGGCATAACCGGCAAAAAGCAACTCGTCATTTTTTACAGTCAGGTCTAAACCTACCATATCGCCCGTAAGCGAAAGAAACTTAATTTTGCGGTATTGCATGCCTGTAAAATACCCCGAAACCAGGTTATCCAAATAAGTGTTACGGATGTAAATGTTGGCCTCAACATTTTTGCCAGCGGCAGCATTGAGTCTCATAAAATCCGCATCGTTCTCCATACTGATTTTGGTCAGCAGCGTGCTCAGCGACGATTCGACCACTCCTGAGGTTTCCCCTATGATAAGTACTCCCTGATATACCGTATAGGCACATATTAATTTTCCTGCTTTATAAATTTCAAAGATCTCATTTTTCAAAAACTGGTGCGACAAGATGGTGTTTCCCTGCGAAAAGTGCGCTCGCATAAATTCATCCACCAGCTTTTCACGGTGCGGCCCGTTGAGGGTTATGGCAAACAGATAGCGATACACCGCCCTGTCGGGTACCCAGGCCACGTACAATGGGTTTTGTGTAAGTATATCGGCTACATCGTCATCAGTATTGGCCAGGGAGTCGAGTGCCTGTAAGCCCCGGTTCAGGTCGGACACAAAACTCAGGCATTGCAATTCTTTCCAGAGATTGTTCTTTTCGTGGAGCCGATCCCAGAGCGACAGGGTGTTTTTAAACTCCATAAGGCATACCGTACTTTCGGGGATAGCTTTGATGGCAGGTAACACGGGATCTTTCAGCCGTTTCAGATACGAATACCCCACAACCAATAAGGCGACAATTGCCAGTACCACCCACCCGGTAACGAAGTACCTTCTCGTTCTTATCCGTCTGTCGCTCCTTTGGTATTTCATGACATTTTAAAAAAGTAAAAGTACAACAAATACTTTTCTGACAAAAACTGATTGCTTTAAAAAATGAGTTTTAACTGTTCATTCAGGTTAAAGCTTTTCCGGTGATAAGGCGTGATTCCGTAAAGATTGATGGCATCCTTGTGGTCGCGGGTGGGGTATCCTTTGTTTTGAGCCCAGTTGTATTCCGGAAATTCGTCGTGCAGTGTTATCATAAATTCGTCGCGGTGAGTTTTTGCCAATACCGAGGCGGCTGCAATGGACAAATATTTTCCGTCGCCTTTTACGATACATTCATGGGGAATTTTTTCGTAAGGTTTGAAGCGGTTTCCGTCAATCAGCAACAATTCGGGTGTTAGCGAAAGTTGTCGAATGGCAAGGTGCATTGACATGATGGATGCGTTGAGAATGTTTATCTCGTCAATCCGCAGGTTGTCGAGCTGAGCCACAGCCCAGGCCACTGCTTCTTTTTCAATTTCAACGCGCAGTATCTCCCGGTGTTTTTCGCTCAGTTGTTTGGAGTCGTTTAATGCGTTGTTTTTATAATCTTTCGGTAAAATAACGGCAGCCGCAAATACCGGCCCTGCCAGACATCCCCGCCCGGCTTCGTCGCAACCGGCTTCTATGGTGTTTTTCCTGAAATACGATTTCAGCATAT
>JAGNBV010000200.1 GCA_018004645.1 Bacteroidales bacterium | reverse complement strand
ATCAACGATACCAATAAACTGAAATTGGCATTTGCCAAAGAGGGCTATGGCCCTTCCGACCATGCTTCATTTTATGCCGACAGCATTCCCGTGTTGTATTTCAATACCGGTGTCCATCCCGATTATCATCTGCCCGCCGACGATGTGGAAAAAATAAATTGCGATGGCTTGTCGTTCATTTCTGATTTTGTGGTGAAGCTGATTGATGAACTAAGTATGAATACTTTTGATCTTGTTTTTCGCGAAGCAGGGCCCCGCACTAAAGGTAGTCAGCGTATGGGTCTCAAAGTTACGCTGGGTATCATGCCCGACTTTGCACGGCAGGAGGTCAAAGGGGTGGCCGTGGGAGCCGTCAACGCTGATGGGCCGGCACAGCGCGGAGGTATGAAAAAAGGCGACGTGATAACCGCCATAGGCGAAAAAACAGTAAACGACATTTATGAATATATGGAGCGGCTGAAAACATTGAGCGCCGGAAGTCTTATAACTGTTGATGTGATGAGAAACGGCAAAAAAGAAGTGCTCCTGATACAACTTTAACATTTTGATTATTATGGAACAAATAGTAAACTCCCGGAAAAAAATGGTTATGGCCTGGGCGCTGGCTATCATCATCACACTGGCAGCAGGCTGGTATCAGCGTGTTACAGGTCCTTCACACCCGCTAAAAGTGAATGCTGGCATCAATGGCAAGTCTTATGTTTTTTCGCTGGCCCGAAGTGGCAGCTCGTCGGATAACGAAATACAGGTGCCGGTTACCGACAAAGATGTTAAGGGATATGTAATTTACAGGAGATACCCAACCAACGAAAACTGGGACACCCTGGCGATGCAGCCGGTTAAAGAGGGTTTGTCGGCCTTTTTGCCTGTACAGCCACCCGCAGGGAAGCTGGAATATTTTTTGATGTTTCGCACCACCGGGCAACCCGATATGCTCCTGCAACAGCAACCCACAATCATCAGGTTTAAAGGGGATGTACCCTTATGGATACTGCTGCCACACATATTGTTTATTTTTTTCGGGATGTTGTTTTCCAACCTGGCCGGATTGTTGGCGGCTTTTAAATTCAACAGGGCACGCATATATTCTCTGATTACCTTTATCTTGATTATGCTGGGCGGCATGATACTGGGCCCGGTGGTACAAAAATATGCCTTCGGCGAATTCTGGACCGGCGTGCCCTGGGGCTGGGACCTCACCGACAACAAAACCCTGCTGGCTTTTTTGGCCTGGCTGGCAGCCTTGTTTTTTAACCGTAACAAATTAAGGCCGGGATATATCATTGCGGCGGCTCTCGTAACTTTGATTATCTTTTCGATTCCCCACAGCATGTTTGGCTCAGAGTTAAACCCCGCCACAGGAACTATTACGCAAGGATAAGATGTTTTACGGATAGAAAAATTTGACTAAAGTTGCCGCACCCCGTTATCTCGATGCCAGTCTTTTAATGAATTCATAGAGAAGTCTCACGCCTACTCCGCTTCCACCTGTTCCGCGATAAGAATCTTTTTTGTCGTTGAATGCCGGCCCGGCAATGTCAAGATGTATAAAAGGGTACTTTGCAAAATGTGCCAGGAATTTACCTGCGGTAATGGCTCCTCCATAAGGTCCTCCGGTATTTTTGATGTCGGCAATACTTGATTTGATGAGTTCGTCATATTCTTCCCAGAAAGGAAATTCCACCACGCGTTCAAAAACGCTGTCGCCCGCCGACTGTAATTTTTTGAAATGTTTTTGTGCCTGTTGATGCATGCCTACCATGCCATATTTTCCTATGGCCGAATGTGCCGAGCCCGTGAGCGTGGCTATGGTAATGACCAGCGAGGGATGGAATTTTTTGGCAAAGATCATCCCGTCGGCAAGTATCAGCCGGCCTTCCGCATCGCTGTTGAGCACTTCAACGGTAGTGTCATCGGAATATTGGATGATGTCACCGGGCACCAGCGCATTTCCCGCGGGCCGGTTGTCGGTAAGCGGCACCAGACCTATCACATGCACCGGCAGTTTTGTTTTGGCAACGGCATAAAGCGCCGAAACCACCGCCGCTCCGCCGGCCATATCGTTTTTCATGTTTTCCATGTGGACGGAGGTCTTTAAATTTATACCCCCGGTATCGTACAATAGGCCTTTGCCCACCAGCACTAGAGGCTTGCCGTTTACAGGATGCGTTGGTTCCCATTCCATAATGAGAAATGCCGGGGGATCTATGCTGCCTCTGTTGACGGCAAGCAGGCCGTTCATCCTGTAGGCTGCTATCTTTGCTTTGCTAAGCACCTCGACCCTGGCTCCGCTGTTCTTCAACAAATCCATGGCTTGTGCCGAAAATACCTGCGAATTCATGTGGCACACCGGCTCATTTACCATGTCGCGGCATATGTGGACAGCTTCAGTTAGTACATTCAGGCGCTGCAAATGTTTTTCACCAAAAAGTTTGGAACATACTTTCAAAGTTTTTAATTTCAGTTCTTCTTCCTTGACATTCGACCTGTATTTTATGAACTGATAGGCCGAAAGCGCCATCCCTTCAACAAAGGCCTCAATGTGTGTTTCCTGTAGCCCCTGCGGATACAGGGTGAGTGTTTCCAGATGATGTTCTTCTGCCAGGGTGAGCATTCCATGACCGGCCTTGCGCATCTCTTCTGACACAAGGTGAGGGGCTTTTTTGCCGGTAGAAAGCAAATAAAAAAACAGGTAATGTCCAAGCCGGTCGATGGTGATAATCCCTTTTTTGGTTTTTTTAATTCGGGCCTTCAGATAAGCCTGTTCTGCCTTGTTGAGCCGGTTGGCGGCAGTTTTCAGCAGCTGAGTTTCCGTAGGGCAAATAATGATGATATGGCTGTTTTCCGAAATTTCTTTAACAAGTTGTATCCTGAGTGTCATGTGGCTTTTGTTTAATGATTAGCTATTTTTTGCCGGCTTAGCCCACTGAAAAATCGTAAAATTATCAGCGGGTTGATTTATTAAAAGTCATACAAAAATAGTTTTTCCTTTCAAATGCGTAATTTTGTGTACATGAAGGCGATAAAAATTTTAGACAAGGCGTTAAAAACTGATGCTATTTCCGGTGCAGAGGCGCTATATATTTATGAAAAGGCAGCCTTGCCGGATTTGATTTTTGTTGCAAACGAAATCAGAAAAAAAATGCATCCCGGCAATACGGTGGGCTGGATTATCGACCGAAACGTCAA
>JAGNBV010000071.1 GCA_018004645.1 Bacteroidales bacterium | reverse complement strand
AACTCATAATATCGCGTACCTGTGAACAAAGCAGGCAGTTTGATCCAACAATTTGTTTTGCCATGGTAAGTTTGCTTTCGTCGAAGGATTTCGAGTTGATAGAGTTTTTTGCTGCCATAAAATCTCCTTCGTTCATAGGCCAGGGGCATCCCATCGGGCCATTGTATCCGGTCATGATGTAATGATTGGGTTTGGTGTCAACCGGAACTCCGCCAGAGGAAGAGGTGGTGGTAGTAGTAGTGGTGGTGGTAGTGGTGGTGGAAGAAGAAACGCCTCCGGTGGCGCCCATTGCACCGGCATTTACGGATACATTCATATTAATGGCCTGTCCTGTAATAGGATCCACAGCATTGATACTCACCGCGCCGCCTTCTGCCTGGGTGTTGTCCGAAATAATGGTAGTGGTTGTTTGTGTGGTTTGTGTTGCTGGCCTTTCTACAATTACCAAAGGAGCGGAATAGGTTTGGGTGGCTGCCATGGGCGCATCGTTAAAACTAGACACTCTTAACACATATTGGCCTTTTTTGTCTTTTTTTATTTCGTAGCTGGCATTGGTAAATTTTCCATCGGCATCCTGGGTAAAGACTGTTTTATCAATAGCCGGTAAACTGGAATTTTCGAAGATTACTTTTAATTTGTAATTTGGCAAAGTGAGACCGGTAACCTGCACATTGGTTTGCGAGGTTTCGTTTTGTTTAATGCCGTTGACAATTAACCAGAATTTTTCGCCTTCCTGACAAAAAACGCTGACACTGGACTGTGCATTGACTTTACAGATAAAAGCCACAAAAACTAAGCTGAGTAAAAAAATCTTTTTCATAAAAATACATTGTTAATGGTTAATATTTTTGAGCATTACTTGCATTGGTTTTCTACAAGCGGTGTGCCAAAATTAATCAAAAGAGCAAAAGGTTTAAAAATTATTTAAAAATTATTTTAAAATAAAATCCCTTAAAAGTTCGCGGAAAACAAATAACGATTTGATGTTGTTTACGTTGTTTGCTCTCAGGGTAGCGCCTTCCCAGGAATAGATGATGAGTTTGGTAAGCCGCTCCACATCCTGGCTGCGGTCAATTTCTCCGGCTTTTCGGGCTTGCTGCAGGCAGGCTGTATGCAATGCTTTGATACTTTCGTAATAACTTTCTGCTTTTTCCGAAATCTCTGGATTTTTTTCGGCTAATTCATGTTGCAGGTTGGAAGCAAAATTTCCGTACACCAGTCCTCCATAATTTGTGTACACATCAATGAAGTCGGAATATAGTTTGATAATTCGCTGTTTGGGCGAGATGCTTGGATCGGTAAGGGTTCTTTCTATCCGGCGCAGGACAATATCTGTATAATAATCCAGCACCTCCATGGCGAAATCATCCTTATTTTTAAAATAGTAATAAAAAGACCCCTTAGGGATGTTCAGGTTGTTAACAATTTCGTCAATGCTTGTACCATAAAAACCTTTTTGCCTTATCAGTTTATATCCTTCTCTGATAAGCAACCTGCGTTTAATTTTGCTCTTTTTCATCTTAATTACCTAAAAATAAACATATTATTAAAGCAATTTTAATTTAAATGCTTTCGACAACAAAGATAATAATTATTAATGAGTTTGATTTTTTTTATTAAAATTTAACAAAAAATAAACACTATTCCAGTGCGCATTGATATTATTTTTTTTGCTTATGTTTGCAAAAAAATAATTTTTATGAGTAAATTTATTGGAATCAGGCACGAGGATAAATATTTGATGGAACGCCGTGCACCTCTAACACCTAAACAAATTGAAAGATTGATCAAGCACCATAAGCTGGATTTTGTGGTTCAAACATCCGACAAAAGGGTATTTACTGACGATGAATATCAAAAGGCTGGTGCTAAGATAGTCAAAGACCTAAAAAAGTGTGATATTGTTCTTGGCATAAAAGAAATGCCGGAAGATATTTTTGAAAATGAAAAAACTTATGTGTTTTTTTCTCATGTGATAAAAGGCCAGACCTATAATATGCCCATGCTTCGTAAGATGATGGATATGAAATGCAACCTTATTGATTATGAAAAAATTGTGGATGAACAGGGTAAACGTTTGATTTTTTTCGGAAAATTTGCTGGCATGGCCGGTATGATCAATACCTTGTGGTCCTTCGGTCTTCGGTTAAAAGAATTGGGAATCGACAACAAACTTACCAGGGTTAAGCAGTCGCATAAATACCATTCGCTGAATGAAGCCCGCAATACCATCTCGGCTATCGGACAGCAAATTTCGGAGGACGGGCTTGTCGAAGGATTAAAACCATTCGTGGTGGGATTTACCGGCTATGGTAATGTTTCTAATGGCGCTCAGGAAATTCTGGGACTTTTGCCTGTTAAAGAAATCTCGCCCGAAAAATTACTTACTTTAAAAAACCGAGCCCATTTGCCCAATAATATTATTTATAAGGTGGTTTTTAAAGAAGAGGACATTTACGAACATAAGGATGGTAAAGAATTTGATTTGCATGATTTGTATGCAAACCCCGAAGATTATAAAAGTAAATTTGAACAATATGTCCCGCTCCTGACCATACTGATGAATTGTATGTATTGGGATGCACGTTACCCCCGGATTCTCACCAAAGAATACCTGAAAAAACTGTTTCAAAAGGGGCAACCCAAACTTACAGCCATAGGTGATATCACCTGTGATCCTGATGGTTCAATAGAATGTACCCACGACGGAACCCACATTGAAGATCCCATTTTTGTTTATAATCCGCTGACCGACACCTATGCCATGGGTTATAAAGGCGAAGGCATACTGGATATGGCAGTATCCATATTGCCCAGCGAATTGCCGCGCGACTCTTCCGAATCCTTTGGCGATATGCTGATAAATTTTATTAAGCCTATTGCTAATGCCGATTTTGATTTGGCGTTCGAAGACCTCGACCTGCCCCGGGCCTTGAAAAAAGCGATGATACTGCATAAGGGAGAATTCACACCCGAGTACAAATACCTTGAAGAATACGTCAAAGGTTATTGACCTGACTTCAGGTAAGTATTTATAACAGCGGCCGCCTTCGCGGAGGCTCCTCTATCACCCAGTTTGTGCTTTAACAGGGCATAGTCACTCTTTAGTTGAGCGATATGTTGTGTGCTGTATAGCAACTGTCGCAGCTGCGCTATTAGATTTGCTTTTGTTAATTCTGATTGAATTAATTCCGTTACAATTTTTTTGTCCATAATCAGGTTGACCAGCGAAATGTATTTTACCTTGATTACAAGCCGTGCAATGAAATACGAAAACCAGGATCCTTTGTAGCATACCACCTCGGGGACATCAAACAGTGCGGTTTCCAGTGTGGCCGTGCCGGAAGTTACCAGGGCGGCGGCTGCGTTTTGCAATAAATCATAGGTTTTGTTATAAACAATTTTTACCTCTTTGCCATGCAACAACTCCGAATAAAATCCGGGGTTTATTGACGGGGCGCCGGCAATGACAAATTGCACCTCCTTAAAATCATCGCATACCGAAACCATCATTTTCAGCATACGCGTTATTTCCTGTTTCCTGCTTCCGGGGAGCAGCGCCACCACGGGCTGTTCGCCAAGGTTGTTTTCTTTCCTGAATTGAGCGCTGTTGCTGTTATTTTTATAGTTATCAATGGCATCCAGCAAGGGATGTCCAACAAAATCCGCTTCGTAATTAAAACGCTTATAAAACTCCTTTTCAAATGGGAGTATGACCAACATTTTATCCACGTTTTTTTTGATGGAATGAACACGGGATTGTTTCCATGCCCAAATCTGTGGCGAGACATAATAGATGATTTTGTACCCTTTCTGACGCGCGTAAGCGGCAATTTTCAGGTTAAAACCGGGATAATCTACAAGGATTAACGCATCGGGATTATAACGGTCAATATCTGATTTGCAAAAGCGGATATTGCGGAGGATAGTTCTTAAATGGGACAATACCTCGGCAAATCCCATGAAAGAAATCTCGCGGATATGTTTAACTATTTCTCCACCCTGAGCTTTCATAAGGTCGCCGCCCCAACAACGAAAACCGGCTGCAGGATCGTTTTTTTTGATAGCCGCCATCAGGTTGGAGGCGTGCAGATCGCCTGAGGCTTCTCCGGCTATGATATAATATTTCATGTGGAAGTTTTCGTTACGTGATTGGTTTTCCTGAAAAATTCAGAACAGAGAATGGCCGTAGCTGCAGAAGCGTTCAGCGATTCGGCATGCAAACCAGCGTGGCTGCCTGCCGGAATACTTATATGCCTGGTTACCAGTTTTGCTACCTCAGGCTGAATGCCGTTAGCTTCGTTACCGATAATAAGAAATCCATGAGGCTCGGGGTTAATGTCATAAATATTTTCGCCATGCAGAAATGCCCCGTAAATATTAGTGTTGTCAGGACAATTTTTAAAAACATCCATCAGGTTTTCATAATAAATATTTACCCGGGCAATTGATCCCATTGTGGATTGTACACATTTGGGGTTAAAGGCGTCCACCGATGTTTCGGAACAAAGGATGTTTTTAAATCCGAACCAATCGGCAATACGGATTATGGTGCCCAGGTTGCCGGGGTCGCGGATATCGTCCAAGGTGATGATAAGCGATTGGGCTGCCATGACGGCCTGGAAAACCGGCGAAGGTATTTTGATGGTGGCTAACACCTGGTTGGGGGTTGTCAGCAAGCTGATGGCCGATAATTCTTTTGTGGTAATACAATGGATTTCATCGGGTTTTTCAAGCAGGGTTTCGTTTTGGTCGAGCCACGTTTGGGTGGCAAATAATTTTTCAATTTTCAGGCTGCTGCCGGCAATATCACTAACTATTTTTGGCCCTTCGGCAATAAAACTACCATACGCGTTCCGAAATTTTTTTTCGGATAATGATTTGATATATTTGATGGTGTTTTTTGTCAGCATATCGTTACAAAAATAAAAAAATTCCCGGCCAAAAAGCCGGGAATTTTCAGATAACAACCAATTATAAAGAAAAATCTTTATTCTGCGATCACTTCAAATTTGATGTCAACCTTGATGTCTTTATAAATGTTGATTTTTGCAGAATAGGTGCCTAATTCTTTAACGCTTTCTCCGTCCACCACAATTTTTTTCCGGTCAATTTCATAATTGAATTGTTGTTTAATGGCATCAGCAAGCTGGATAGCATTAACCGAGCCGAAAATTTTTCCGGATGTTCCGGCTTTAGCGCCCACCTTTACCACTATGTTTTCGAGAGCTTTGGCCAGGGTTTCGGATTCTTTGCGTATTTTTTCTTCTTTAAAAGTCCTTTGTTTCATCAATTCAGCATGTTCTTTTTCAGAAGAAGGCGTCAGCATGATGGCAATACCTTTAGGGATCAAGTAGTTACGGGCATAACCGTTTTTTACTTTCACTATTTCGTTGGCGTAACCCAAGTTGGTTACATCTTGTTTTAAAATAACTTTCATAGTTGTTCCTCCTTATTTTAATAAATCTGCCACATAGGGTAATAACGCCAGATGACGGGCTCTTTTTATTGCTTTAGCCAGTTTGCGCTGATATTTTAAGGAAGTTCCGGTCAGTCGGCGGGGTAATATTTTACCTTGCTCGTTGATGAATTTCAATAAGAAATCTGCGTCTTTGTAATCGATGAATTTAATGCCGTGTTTTTTGAAGCGGCAATATTTTTTCTTTTTAACATCTACGTTAATCGGAGTTAAATATCTGATTTCGCTGTCGGTTTGTGCCATGTTTTTAATGTTTTAGGTTTTACAATTTGATTAAGCTTTTTCGGTATTTTGCTTTTCAGCACGTTTTCTTTCTCTGTAAGCAACAGCATGTTTGTCGAGGGAGATGGTAAGAAAGCGTATGAGCCTTTCGTCGCGTTTATAGGCAACTTCCAGGTCAGCAATTACGTTTGGTTCAGCCTTAAACTCGATGAGTTGGTAAAACCCTGAAGATTTTTTCTGGATGGGGTAAGCCAGTTTGCGCAATCCCCAACTTTCCGATACCACGATTTCAGCTTTTTTTTCTGAAAGGAAATCATGATACTTTTTTACCGCTTCCTTTACCTGATCTTCAGATAAAACGGGAGTTAAAATGAAAACGGTTTCATAATGTTTTGTCATTTCCTTAGTTGTTTAATAATTAATAATTTATAGTTTCCCCAATTTGGGAGTGCAAAAGTATAAATAATAATGATAACAGCAAAATGAAATCATATATTATTTTCAATTTTCAAAATACACATCCGGCATTTTGTGTATTTTTGCGAATTATTCTCTAATGTTATTGATGTATGGCAAATTTTTTAAAACTATTCTTAGGCACAAAATCCGATCGTGATATTAAGAGCTTACAACCTATATTGCAAAAGTGTTTAGAAGTTTATCCGGCAATTTCTCAATTGTCAAATGATGGCCTCCGGGCCAAAACCGCGGAGTTTCGTGAACGCATTTATGAATATGTGCACGAAGACGAAGAGCAGATGGCTATGCTGAAAGAAAAAGCTGAAAATGATGAATCGGTATCTATTGATGATAAAGAAG
Organism: Bacteroidales bacterium; assembly: GCA_018004645.1. Classification (GTDB taxonomy): domain Bacteria; phylum Bacteroidota; class Bacteroidia; order Bacteroidales; family CAIWKO01; genus CAIWKO01. The sequence continues at coordinate 8,408 of JAGNBV010000071.1, read as the reverse complement.
AGATTTATCTGGAAATCGACCGGCTGGAAAAAAAGGTTTATGAGAAAACCCAGGAAATACTGAATGATATTCTTCCGGAAGCTTTTGCCGTGGTAAAAGAAACAGCCAAAAGGTTTGCCGACCACGATAAAGTGGAAGTTACTGCCACGGCTATGGATGGTGATCTGGCCGCCAGATTCGAAAGCATCAATATTGTTGGGGATAAGGCTTATTATGATTCGGCGTGGATGGCGGGAGGTACCAAAATAAAGTGGGATATGATTCATTATGATGTGCAGCTTATCGGCGGCATGGTGCTGCATCAGGGAAAAATTTCCGAAATGGCTACCGGCGAAGGAAAAACACTGGTGGCAACCTTGCCGGTATATCTTAATGCCTTACCGGGAAAAGGGGTGCATATCGTTACCGTGAACGACTACCTGGCACGCCGTGACTCCGAATGGATGGGGATGTTATTTTTGTTTCACGGACTTACGGTGGATTGTATCGATAAACACGAACCCAACTCCGAATCACGCAAAAAAGCATACTTAGCCGATATCACCTACGGGACCAATAATGAGTTTGGGTTTGACTACCTCAGGGATAATATGACCCGCTCACCCGAAGAACTGGTGCAGCGCAAACATAATTACGCCATCGTGGATGAGGTGGACTCGGTGTTGATTGATGATGCCCGTACTCCACTTATTATTTCAGGGCCTACGCCTAAAGGGGAAAACCAGCTTTTTGAAAATTTCCGTCCCAACGTGCAAAAGGTATATAATGCTCAAAAAAACCTTGTAACCAACATGCTGGCGGAAGCCAAAAAACTTCTCTCGCAGGAACCTCTCAGCTCAGAAAACGAAAAACAGGGCGGCGTGTTGTTGCTGCGTGCCCATCATGGATTGCCGAAAAACAAAGCCCTAATTAAATTTCTCAGCGAACCGGGAATGCGCGCCCTGATGCAGAAAACCGAGAATTTTTATATGCAGGAGCAAAGCAAAAATATGCACATCATTGATGATGAGCTTTTTTTTGTTATTGACGAAAAAAATAATTCAGTGGACCTTACGGAAAAAGGTATCGACCTGATCACGTCTGGCACCGATGATGCTCGTTTTTTTATTTTGCCTGATATTGGTAATGAAATTGCCGAACTGGAAAAGCAAAACCTGTCGGACAATGAACGCCTGGTGCGTAAAAATGAAATGCTGCAGGAGTATGAAGTCAAATCAGAGCGTGTACATACGGTAACACAGCTGCTCAAAGCCTATTCGCTGTTCGAAATAGATGTGGATTATGTTATCATTGATAACAAAATAAAAATTGTTGATGAGCAAACCGGACGTATTATGGAAGGCCGGCGTTGGTCCGACGGACTGCATCAGGCCGTGGAAGCCAAAGAAAATGTAAAAATTGAAGCGGCTACCCAAACTTATGCTACCATCACCCTGCAGAACTATTTCCGTATGTACAAAAAGCTGGCGGGTATGACCGGTACTGCCGAAACCGAAGCCGGAGAGTTCTGGAATATATACAAGCTTGATGTGGTGGTGATTCCTACCAATAAACCTGTAATCCGTAAGGACTTTCAGGATCTGGTGTACAAAACAAAGCGTGAAAAATACAATGCCGTCATAGCGGAAATAGTAGATCTTGTGGAACATGGCCGTCCTGTGCTGGTAGGTACTACCTCCGTAGAAATTTCGGAGTTGCTCAGCAAAATGCTTAATCTGCGCAAAATCAGGCATAATGTGCTCAACGCCAAGTTGCATCAAAAAGAAGCCGATATTGTTGCTGAAGCAGGGCAGGCGGGAACTGTTACCATTGCTACCAATATGGCCGGTCGTGGTACTGACATCAAGCTGGGTCCCGGCGTAAGGGAAGCCGGAGGATTGGCCATTATAGGCACCGAACGTCATGAGTCCCGCCGTGTGGACCGGCAGCTGCGAGGCAGAGCCGGACGCCAGGGCGACCCGGGAACTTCACAGTTTTTTGTTTCGCTCGAAGATGACCTGATGCGCCTGTTCGGATCGGAACGTATCGCCCGCGTTATGGATACACTGGGTCTGAAAGAAGGAGAAGTCATCCAGCACAGGATGATTACAAAATCAATTGAACGCGCCCAGATAAAAGTGGAGGAAAACAATTTCGGCATCCGTAAACGGCTTCTGGAATACGATGACGTTATGAACAAACAGCGTGAGGTTATTTATCTGAAACGACGTCACGGATTATATGGCGACCGCCTGGCCGTCGATATAGCGGATATGTTTTATGATGTTTCTCAGCGCATTGTGTTGGAACATCAGGAAGAACGCGATTTCGAAAACTTCAAACTCGATCTGCTCCGCAACTTTGGTGTGGAATCGCCTTTTGCCGAAAAGGAATTTTTTGGAAGCAATGCTGAAATTCTGACAGATAAGTTATTTGAGTTGGGTTATAGCGGCTACCGCAAAAAAGCGGAGTTAATCGCCACACAGTCCTATCCGATAATTAAGGATGTTTACGAAAACAATCCCAAACGGTACGAAAACATTGCTATTCCCATCACCGACGGAAGCAAAACGCTTCAGGTGGTGGCCAACCTGCGCCGTTCATATGAAAACAAAGGAAAAGATGTCATCCTGGCCATTGAAAAGGGAATTTCGTTAGCACTTATCGATGATGCCTGGAAAGAACACCTGCGCGAAATGGACGACTTGAAACAGTCGGTTCAGAATGCTACCTACGAGCAGAAAGACCCCTTACTGATCTATAAAAAAGAATCGCACCAACTGTTTGATACCATGTGGCAGAAGATCAGCAAGGATATCGTTTCTTTCCTGCTAAAAGGCGATTTGCCATTCAGAAATTCTGAAAATATCCAGGAGGCACGGCAGAGCAAAACCGATATGAGTAATCTGAAAGCCGGCCGCGACGAAGGCATGGAACAGGCCAGAAATCAAAGGACTTCAGAGGTACAAAGAACAGAACCCGTGAAAGCTGAGAAAAAAGTAGGAAGAAATGATCCCTGCCCGTGCGGAAGCGGAAAAAAATATAAAAACTGTCACGGGTTAGGACAATAGGTAGGAATTGGGAGGACAACCAAATTCGTGCAGATAATAAGTTGGGAATAGTAAAATACCGATTGTTTGGCAGATTATTATAAACCTCATCATTTGACCCAGAAATAATTTATTATAAATCCGATGCAAAAATATATTGTGGTAACAGGTGCTGCCGGGTTCATTGGCAGTTGTATGGTCTCGAAACTCAATAACAAAGGTATAAAAGACATTGTTATTGTGGATGATTTTCAAAAAGGTTATAAACTTGACAATATCAACGGGAAAGCTTATGCAAAGCATATCCAGCGGGAGGTGTTTTTTGACTGGTTTCGCGAAAATCACAAGGAAGTTGAATTTGTATTTCATCTTGGCGCCCGTACAGATACTGCCGAATTTGATAAATCAATTTTCGATACCCTTAACCTGAACTACAGCAAAACCATGTGGTCGATATGTACGGAATATGAGGTGCCACTGCTCTATGCCTCTTCAGCAGCTACCTATGGAATGGGCGAATATGGCTATTTTGATGATGAAAGTCTTATTCCCCTGCTGAAGCCTCTCAACCCTTACGGTGAATCAAAAAATGAATTCGACAAATGGGTGATTACACAAAAAAACACTCCGCCTTTCTGGGTTGGCCTGAAGTTTTTCAATGTTTATGGGCCTAACGAATACCATAAGAATCGAATGGCCTCCGTGGTGTTTCATGCGTACAACCAGATAAATGAAACCGGCACCATGCAGCTCTTTCGTTCACATAATCCCAATTTTGCAGACGGAAAACAGATGAGGGATTTTATCTACGTAAAAGATGTCGTAAGGGTATGTATGTTTTTCTACCTGACGCAGAAAAAATCAGGCATTTACAATCTTGGCACCGGCGAGGCCCGTACTTTCTGGGATTTGGTAACCAATACCTTTAAATCAATGCGGCTGACTCCCCGCGTGGAATTTATCGATACTCCCGTTGATATCCGTGATAAATACCAATATTTTACTGAAGCAAAAATCAACAAGTTGTTAGCTGCCGGCTACGACCTTGGATTTACTTCGCTCGAAGAGGGTATCGAAGATTATGTACAGTCGTATTTGCTGCATAAACAGTATTATTAATACCCTGAAAGTTTAATTAGATTTAATCTAAAATAAATCATAGCTGATTGCAGCATTTTTTCTGCATCCTATGTGAATTGTGGGTTATGGGAAATCAAACAAAATCATTTTTTTTTGTTTAAGGATTTGTGATTATTAACATTATTTAAATTACTAAGTTTGCAAAAAATATCAGTAATCCAATCTAATAACTTAAAAAATATTAATTATGTCTTGCGATTGTTCAAAAAATGCCAAACCTGATCTTTCCATTTATGGAATCGAAAATGTTCAGGAAGTTTTTTATAACCTGTCATACGAAGAACTGTTTATTCACGAAACGGATGAAAAATTAGTGGGTTATGACAAAGGTTTTGTAACCAATATGGGTGCTGTAAATGTGGATACCGGCATCTTTACCGGTCGTTCTCCTAAGGACAAGTATATAGTCCGAGAATCCGAAAATGAAGGTAATGTCTGGTGGGCAAGTCCTGAACGTAAAGGTTCTGATAATAAACCCATATCAGAAGAGACCTGGGAGCACATGAAAACTATCGCCAGGAAACAACTCAGCGGGAAAAAACTTTATGTCAGCGATGCTTTTTGCGGCGCCAACGTCAATACGCGGATAAAAATCCGGGTAATTACGGAAGTTGCCTGGGCATCACATTTTGTAAAGAACATGTTCATCAGGCCAACAGAAGAAGAATTAAAAGATTTCACCCCGGATTTTGTTGTGTATCATGCATGTAAGGCAACAAACCCGCAATGGAAAGAACAGGGATTAAACAGTGAAGTGTTCGTTTCTTTTAACCTGAAAGAACGTATGGCAGTGATTGGAGGGACATGGTATGGAGGGGAGATCAAGAAAGGATTTTTTTCAGTAATGAATTATTTTCTGCCATTGAAAGGTATTGCTTCCATGCATTGTTCTGCCAATATGGGAAAAGATGGCGATACGGCTATTTTCTTTGGCCTGTCAGGAACCGGAAAAACTACACTCTCTGCCGATCCTAAGCGTTTTCTGATCGGTGATGATGAGCATGGCTGGGACGAAGAAGGCATTTTCAACTTCGAGGGTGGTTGTTATGCAAAATGCATAAACCTCAGCAAAGAAAATGAGCCGGATATATACAATGCCATTAAAAGAGATGCCCTGTTGGAAAACCTTGTTTACGATGAAAAAACGGGAGCAATTGATTTTAAGAGCAATGCCAAAACCGAAAATACGCGCGTTTCTTATCCCATTTATTTTATCAATAACATTGTAAAGCCGGTTTCAAAAGGCCCTCATCCAAAGAATATTATTTTTCTTACCGCCGATGCTTTTGGCGTGTTACCTCCTGTTGCCAAACTTAATTATGACCAGACGATGTACCATTTTTTGAGTGGTTATACTGCTAAGGTAGCCGGTACAGAGCGCGGTATAAAAGAACCCACACCGACCTTTTCTTCGTGTTTTGGCGCCGCATTTCTTTTGTTACACCCTACAAAATATGCACAGGAACTTGCCAAAAAAATGCAGGAACACGGTTCTTCAGCCTACCTGGTAAACACCGGTTGGATAGAAGGTCCTTATGGCGTTGGCCGCAGAATTGATATACCTTCAACACGTGCCATCATCGATGCTATTTTGGACGGCTCGCTCGAAAGTGCTGAATATGAAGAATTGCCGGTCTTTGGGTTGATGATACCCAAAGCGGTTAACGGCGTTAATTCAAAGATTTTGAATCCAAGAAATATCTGGTCCAATCCCGCCGACTGGGATGTTGCTGCGAAAAACCTTGGAGAAAAGTTTATTAAAAACTTTACCAGTTTTACCGATAACGACGAAGGCAAACGCCTGGTAGGTGCTGGACCTAAAATTTAATTACAAGTAAGAATCATAAAAAAAGCCGCTGAAAGTTTTCAACGGCTTTTTTCTTTTAACCTGGTACCAATAAAATACCTTTATTATGGATAATTTCCTGCTACATAATTATTTGTACCGGTATAACTGTTTGCTTTATTTGACCGGTTTCCAACCACCGAGTTATAACTTCCTGTCACATAAAAGCCATTAGTGCCGCTTGTAGAACTTATCATGCGGTGAGCATTGCTCATTATCGTCGAATAGGTAGCAGAAATCCAATATCCACGGTTAAAATTCTGAACATTGTTGCCTGTAATGGTTATATAACTGCCACCTACATCTATGCCAGTAGGTGTGGTATATAATGTTGAAGTAACTATATTGTTTGATATGACCATGTGAGTGCCTAGAAGAGCTTTAATTCCTTCAACTGTTGTTGAAAGGCAATTAATAACATTGTTTCCGTTTATTTTGCTATAGTGGCCTCCCTGGGCGTGAATACCGTAAGATGTAGGTAATGAAATAGTATTTCCTTCAATGGTGGCTGAATAGGTATAGGTTAGTTTGATACCATACCCTGCTGGTTTATTAATAATATTTCCAGAAATAATGTTGTTATATCCGTACCATTCGGAATAAATACCGTTGCTGCTGGCAATATCATTACAATCAATAAAATTATTTGTTATGACATTGTTTTTTACCTGGCTTGTAGCCACGTCAGTTTCAGCGGCATATTTGCTGGAATATAATCTGATACCTGTTGCGCACTGAAAGAAATTGTTGTTTGTAATCAGGTTGTTATCAGTGGGATTGGAAGTATTATCAGCATGATAAAGATACACTCCATTGTTACAATCTGTAAACAAGCAATTCTCGACAACACAATTTTTTGATTCGTAAATATAAACCCCGTGATTGTTGTATTGCGTTCTATCAGGGGATACGACTTTCAGGTCGCGAATAGTAATATACGATGACTGATAAACATAAAACAAATTGAAGTTGCTGCCTGCTGCGGAAGTAATAATGGTGCCCGGGCCGGCGCCTTCAATAACGATGTTCGACTTCCCCGAAATGGATATGGCAGAAGAAATTGTCCATGTTCCTTCAGGAATTACCACCTTGCCGCCAGAAACAGGTAATGCGCTTATGGCTTGATCAATAGTGGTGTACGTAACCCCATCCACATAAACTATTTTATTCAACTTACCGCTGGTGGCGGCACCGTTTATAACCAGCCGGTTTGCCGGAGAGGTGTAGCCAATGCCGACGTTAGTACCATTATTATAGATGATACTGTTAGCTACCCATGTCGTTCCATCATGGCGTAGGGTTTGTCCGAATGTTCCCGCAACTAATGGGCCGGTGGCTCCGTTAGCTCCTGTCGGTCCTTGTGCTCCTGTGGCTCCTATGGGCCCCTGGATACCTTGTGCTCCAATTGCCCCGGTAGCTCCTGTAGCGCCTTTAGCGCCTGTCGCACCAACAGGTCCCTGAATGCCTTGTATTCCCTGGGCTCCGTTAGCTCCTGTTGGTCCTTGTGCTCCTGTGGCTCCTATGGGGCCCTGGATACCTTGTGCTCCAATTGCGCCGGTAGCTCCTGTTGCGCCTTTAGCGCCTGTCGCACCAACAGGTCCCTGAATGCCTTGTAATCCCGGGGCTCCGTTAGCTCCTGTTGGTCCTTGTGCTCCTGTGGCTCCTATGGGGCCCTGGATACCTTGTGCTCCAATTGCACCGGTAGCTCCTGTTGCGCCTTTAGCGCCTGTCGCACCAACAGGTCCTTGAATACCTTGTATTCCCTGGGCTCCGTTAGCTCCTGTTGGTCCTTGTGCTCCTGTGGCTCCTATGGGGCCCTGGATACCTTGTGCTCCAATTGCACCGGTAGCTCCTGTCGCACCAATGGGCCCCTGAATGCCTTGTAATCCTTGGGTTCCGGTAGCGCCAACCGGTCCTTGTATGCCTTGGATACCCTGTGGACCTTGCGGCCCTATAGCCTGTACCCAGTTGTTGCCATTAAAATACCAAAAACCTACAGCCCCACCTGCCATCCCTGCGTTGGTGTTGTAAACCAAAAGTGAGGTGGCCGGGTTGGGAATTGTTGTAATATCGTTGATGGAGGTCAGGGAAATACGTGGAATTAACAGTCCCTTGGATAAACTGCTCACATCAAGCATAGCTGAAGGATCGGCTGAGGCGCCAGTTGTATTAATGGAAACACCTTGCTGTGAATAAACATTAATGGTAAATAGTAAGCAAAAGAGTACAAAAAGAGTTCTTTTCATGATAAAATGATTTTGTAATAAAGTGTCAAGTTTCACAAGGTTGTTTATGATAACTTGTATTAATTATTTTCAAAGATAAAACTTTATTTTTAAATTCATCAGGTTTTTGTAAAAATATTTCAGGTTTAATTTCAAACCATTTTTCAA